>JANMMA010000273.1:0-20985 GCA_031372815.1 Sphingobacteriales bacterium | reverse complement strand
GTTATGCCAAGAAAGTCCCAGGCAATCATCCAACGGGTGTACACTTCCATACGTATCGAATAGCTCAGGGAGAAGGCTAGCAGTCCGGCAAATATTGACAACAGGAACTTTACAACGGGATGAATAGTGGATATTTTTATCATAGAAAGTATATCTAGAATGAGCTCAACAAATCCCTTACCAATGGATAACTATCGGGTAAAAGTTGTTTTCTCCTGTTGGCATCGGTCCATTCAATAGCCGTTATTTGTTCTTCTGCCTGCGGTATAAGTTGTTGCTGATTAGGAGAAAGCATAGTAAACCAGTGCGACTCTTTTAGTATATGCTTGCCGTATTCATCATATACATGCCATGTTACGGTAAATGGGTCCAGCAGCTTTGTGTTTAGTATACCGGTTTCTTCTTCCACTTCCCGAACTGCGCAGGCTTCAATGGTTTCTCCCTTGTCAAGCTTTCCTTTTGGCAGATCCCATTTTCCCCGTCTGAAAATCATTAATATTTCTTCTTTATTATTTTTTACGATACCACCTGCCGCAACAATTACATCAAAGTTTTTCCAGAAGGCTTTTTTCAGTGCGTCTATATCCTGGTGGTAATATACTCCCGCATGTCTTTGAGGAAGTTTCATTTCGTGGATCATTGATTTAATTCCGGAATGGGAGAGTTCATCAATAAAAACACCATCGTCGTGGTGCATGATATTTTGCATATCCGCGTCGAGTTCATCCGTCAAATACAGCGGATGATCGCCGAAATAAATTTTATACCTCATAGTTCAGGGGGTTTATCTTTGCTCAACAAGTTCCGAAGTTTATTTTTATCATCACAAAACTATGTTTAGCATCAGGTATGACAAATGAAAAAGCTGTTGCAGAAAAATTATTGCAGGTAAATGCCATCAGGCTAAGTCCCCAAACACCATTTACCTGGGCATCAGGATGGAAAAGTCCGATTTATTGCGACAACCGTAAGGTGCTCGGTTTCCCCTATATCCGCGATTTTATAAAAAGTGAACTTTGCAACGTCATATTTGAACAGTTCCCCGACACTGAACTACTGGCGGGTGTTGCCACAGCAGGTATAGCCTGGGGTGCGATGGCAGCCGACCAGTTAAAACTGCCTTATATCTATGTACGGCCTAAGCCCAAAGAACACGGTTTAGGTAACCAGATCGAAGGATATTATACCCAGGGGCAAAAAGTATTGATTATTGAAGACCTTATATCCACTGGCAAAAGCAGCCTGCAGGTGGTGGAAGTGGCCCGGGCAGCAGGTTTGGAAGTGTTAGGCATGGTGTCCATTTTTACGTATGGCTTTACACATGCAGATGAAGCATTTAAAGCATTGAATGTAAAATACATCTCCCTCACGAACTACGAAAACCTGATCAACCTCGCTGTGGAGCAAGGCAATGTATCTCCGGAACTGGAAAAGACATTGTTAAATTGGCGGCAGGATCCTGCAAACTGGAAAGGAATTTAATAATTTGAGTCCAAATCAACGTATGCAAAAAATTCTTCTACTCTGTATAGCCGTCTCCTGCATAGGTTACTCCGCTACTGCACAGCAAAAAAAACCTGTTTCCGTAAAGATCCAAACCCCTGGAGCACTCTGTGATGAATGCAAAAAGAGGATTGAAGAATACCTGAAATATGAAGATGGTGTTACTAAGGTGCTGGTTTATCCGAGAAGCAAGTATACGCAAGTCACCTACCTGGCTGATCGTACTAATATCGAAAATATCAAAACAGCAATAGCTAACCTCGGATACGACGCTGATGACGTAAAAGCGAACGAGGAAGCCTATAAGAAACTCCCGAAAACATGCAAGAAACCGGAAGACGGTGGCCACAAGAAAAATTAGCGCAAACGGTGTTTTCCCTTATACCTGACCGGTATATTCAGGTAAATACCTGACTTACCCAATTTTGCCGTTCCTTCAATAGCCAATTCCACCTCCTCATTCATCAGCAACGAAAGAGCGTTGGGAAAAAGCTTCTTCATCTCCACATCCATATTTACCGGAATACTAAAGGTATCCTTCCGGGGTATATTAATCAGGGTATCAATTAAAGTGTGTCCAATAAACCTGCCGTCCACGTAGATATCCAAATCAGCCTTTTTCATCTGTATTCCGAATCCGTTGGGATTATAGAAATAAAGATCTGTATAAACGGTGGAGGTTTGCATTCCTAACGACTTCAATGCAAAATTCCTGGCGTCAACAAACTGTGGTTCCTTAAATAGAAACAGGGAGGTGCTACCAAAAAAAACAACGAGGAACAGTTTGAACATGGTGACGAACTCAAAGCAAATTAGTACAGAATTGCAAAACGACCGATTTTTGCCTGATAAGGCCTGTGAAATCGATGCTAAATAATTTGGAAATGAACACTGTTTAGTTAAAAGTTAACTCTACTATATTATTTAGTTAATGAAAAATTTTATAAATAATTGTTTATCAATCAATTAAGATTTTTATTTAATCTTTAAATAAAGCAAGTTTTCGATCTAATGACAAGTAAAAGACGATCGTTATGATGTTGAAAAGTAAAACTAAAATATTTGATGTTACTAATTGAATCTCAATATTTTCCACCGGTCAATGTGATTAAAACTTCATTATATGAATCGCATATAATAATATCACCATATGAGATATACAGAAAAATGAGTTTTCGAAATCGTTGCGTGATCCCTACAGCAAATGGAATGGTTTCTTTGTCTATTCCCCTGGTGGGCGGACGGGAAAACAGGAAACAAATGAAAGATGTAGTGATTGATCATCAGGCAGACTGGCAACAAATACATTGGCGAACGATTACCTCTGCCTACGGACGCTCGCCATGGTTTGAATTTTTCCGGGATGATTTGGAAAAGTTCTACCTACAGAAATATGAGTTATTGATGGACTGGAACCTTGATTTATTACAATGGATTTACACGATAATCGGTGTGAAAATACGCATTGAGATTCCTGAAACGGACAGCATAAACGGCCTTGAAAATCAATTTTTAGACCTACGCAACAAAATTTTACCAAAAAATTTTCAGGCTCTTAATATTATTTCGGAGTGCCCCGTCTATGCCCAGGTATTTCAGGAAAAAATTGGCTTTCAGCCCAATATGAGCATTATTGACCTGATCTTCTGTGAAGGGAAAAATACGCGGACCCTCCTGGGTTGATCGCCATCGTATTTTTACTATTGCATATCCGTATTTACCGTATTAGTTTTGTCCTGTAATCTGTTACCCGGCAATCGAAATCACTTGCCATTCAGGGTTAGCAATATTACCTCCAATCCAATGCCTATAGATTAGCTTCCATACCTACGAAATCCCTTTCTGAATCACCTCTAACACAAAAAGTTCATGAAAAGGAATTTCACACTCTTGATCATTGCCTTGTTATTTGTACTCGTTTCTGCATTTGCCGGCGAAGGCATACCTGCCGCAGAAGGCACCAGGGCATTTCCTGAAGAAACAGTAAGTTTTTATCTCACACGCCAGGAAAATGGCAACACCGTTGTATCAAAACTGAGTTTTGCCGAAGGTGGAAATATTGTTCCCTTAGACGTCCAGTCATATAAAGGCCTTGCCCTTAATGCCGCCGGATATTACAAAGGTTTTATCTGGATGATGGGCAATAAACCTGCCTCAAAAAAATTATATAAGCTGATGGCGGATGGTTCTACAGAGAGCTGGGACGTTAATGGCCTTCCCTTAGCAGCATGGAAAACAGCCGTAGTTGACGGACAAGGCATGATGTACCTGGTAAATGATAACAGCCGGGTGATTTATAAAATCAATCTTGAAGGCGTTACCCCGCAGTTGATGGGCACGGTTGAAATTAATGGCGTTGAAGCCAATGCAAAGGCCGGTAGTTTTGGTGACCTTCTCATCGATCCTAAAACGGATAATTTATATGGCTGGTTCAACGACCAGACGGGTACTTCAGGTGGTCTTTATAAAATCAGTCCCCAGACAGGTAAATCTCGTATGATCGGATTGCCTTCTAAAAGAATAGTATCTGCATTGATGGGATTCGACAAAAATGTGATTTATGCTTTTGGTGGAACAGATAAAAAGGGTGCAGCCCAGGACCGTTTTATAAATGTCAATATTCAAAATGGTGTTGTAGCTGAGATGAACCGTTCATTTTCCATCTCTCAGGCTAATGGTTGCCAATTTATTCCCAATAAGATAAATGCTAACGGCCTGCAATACTTTGGTGTGGTAAGGGAAAAGTCTAAAGTGAATATATTCTGGCAGGTTTCATCGGTCGACAACAATAAGTATTTCGAAGTTCAGCGTAGCGTTAATGGTAAAGATTACCAGACGATCGCAGTAGTTTATCCCAAAGAAGCGGAAACATTTGGAGCAGACTATAGTTTTACTGACCAGCAGTTTGAAAAGCTGGATAGCAAAAATTTCTGGTACCGTGTTAAGCGTGTTGATCCACTTGGATTGGAATATTTTACGGCCATCAAACAAATTGACCTTTTACGTGAAACCAAAGGTTCATACATCTCCATTCACCCAAACCCGTTCAATACTACAGTACAGGTAAAATTCGAAAGTGAACAAATCAAGAAAGTTGACTTGAGGGTTGTTACAGAGAAAGGTCTGGTGATGTTTGAAGATACTTTTAAAGTGAAGACGGGTTTTAATAATGTACCCGTTGAAGCGGAATACCTTATCCCCGGTATATACTATATCGAACTTGAATGTGAAGGCAAAATTATCGAAAGGCTGAAGGTTGTAAAACAGTAATGTTGGGCAGCCGTCTTTAAGAAGTATCCTGGTCTGTAGATTTTTCATCATGGAAAAATCCACTGACCGGGATACTTTTTTTGACAAATAACGGCTTACCATTTCTTAATTAACCTTTAGTAAAACGATTGATGGAAGTATATTATTAAGTGTTTAATTTCACGGCCCTTGCCTCGATGAATAACATAAGGTAGGATCATGAGGATGAAGAAATTGATTATCTGTCTTGTTGTAATATCTTATGTTCTGCCGCTTAAGGCACAGCAAAGGCCTCATTATACCCAGTATATACTTAATAATTACGTCATCAATCCTGCACTTTCCGGAATTGAGAACTATGTTGACCTAAAGTTAAGTATGCGGAAACAGTGGGTAGGAATTGACGGAGCCCCAAGTACATTTTATATAACGGCCCACGGTCCGATAGGTAAAAAGGACCTTAAGCAAACGCCCATGTCCTTTGAGATGAAAGGAGAAAATCCCAGGGGTAGAAGGTACTGGGAAGAATATACGGCATCAGAACCCCACCACGGCGTCGGGATGAACATCGTTTCCTATAAGACAGGGTATATCAGCCGTTTTTATGCAACCGGTTCTTATGCGTACCATATGGCTGTTAATTCCACTACCAATGTCTCAGCAGGTTTTGGATTGGGTCTGTCGGGTACAAACGTAGACCTTTCACGTATCGAACTTGCCAATCCGATTGATCCAGCCATACAAAACGGAAATGGTGAATTGAATAAGATCACGCCTGAATTGAATGTTGGTCTTTGGCTTTACGGTGCCAGCTATTTCGCCGGATTGTCGGCCCAACAGGTCATCCCTTCCAAATTTATACTTACCGATAGTTCACTGAAGGGTTCTACCACTGTACCGCATCTTTTTGCAACGGCAGGATATCGCTTTTTTGTAACAGAAGATATTACAGCGCTCCCCAGTGCGATGATCCGTTATATCGCTTCTATGCCCATATATACGGATATCAATGTAAAGGTTCAATACCAGGACAGATTCTGGGTAGGTACCAGCTATAGGTTTAAGCAGGGATTTGCAGCGATGGCCGGCATCAATATTTCCCAGGTCATGAATATCAGCTATGCGTACGACTTTAATAATTCACCTTACCTGCTACCATCTATGCAAAAAGGCACGCACGAAGTAGTCATTGGATTTCTGATCAATAACGGTTTTGGAGACATGTGCCCCAGAAATGTATGGTGAGTAAGATTTGAATTATTTGGAATACCGACTTTGTTCATTACCGTTTTCCTTCTTTGTTCATTAACGGTTTCCTTTTACCGTAATCTCTATTTTACCGTTGTCCTGAATTACAATTACCGTTCCGTCTGCGGCGGTAAAAGTCTTTACTACTGTCCTGGTTTTTTTCTCAGCCCTTTCCATTTTATTGTTCATATCGATGATACCAACATTAGGTTGTTTTACACCCTCAGTATCAAAGTTGAGATCAAATTCATTTTTACCGCCATAATCTTCTCCAGGAACCGCCGGCCTTTTTCGTTCACCGCTATTGAAAAAAACCCGTGGTGCTGTTCGCTCCATTGCCATGGGATGATCGGTTTCATTTTCCAGGCGACGCTGGATATCCTGTTGTATATCAGACCTTTTCCGAACCATCATCTTACGTTGCATTTCAGCAGCCTTGTTCATTATATACTCCATTGGTCGGCCTGCAATGGCCAAATTCAATTTTCCCTCTTCGGTCATTAATTTCTCAAGATCTGCTATCTGTATAAGTTTCTCGACCGACCTTTCATCAGTGAAGATTTGGTCAGGGCTTATTCCATGTTGTTCGAATAAGAAAGGGCGACGATCTTGATTCGGCGTTTGGGAATTTACTGCATCGCCGGGCATGGGAGGAAAGTCGAAAAAGTTTTTTTTCTCTGGGAACGGCATGGTAGAATGACCGGTGTTTTTCCAGGCTTCGGGCGTTGCCAATAAAGCCAGATCTTCAATATCCGATGGCAGAACCATAGCGTTTTTTTCAAACAGGCTACCTGAAGAAGTTAACCCTTGTGCTTTGTTTTTAGCAATGGGGGAGGTGTATTTTTTAACGGATATGTAGTCACGATCAAGAATAACCGAATCCACAGGTTTTTCTGATGGATTGAAAATCTTTGGGAGGCTGAAATATTGAAAACCTGCATCTTTCCTGGTCAACATATGGGACGCTAGTGTAACGGTTTTGTGGGTTGACTTTTGCGGATTCAATAGAGCCACACCCATAAACATTAAAGCTACCAGGAACAGCAGTATAACTCGCTGCCGGTATTCTACCTGGTGGTCCGGTATCTGCAAAATTCTTTTCACCCTTCCCAGTAATAGCGACTCTTTACCGGTTGCAGCCATGGCAAGCGTACTTATGTTTCTCGATCTTTCCAGAGACAATAGTGCATGGGCATAACATTGCGGGTCCCGCTGAAAATGAACCACAAAATCATCACAGCAAAGTTCCCTTTCTTTCCTGATGCTGATCGACAAAAGTCTTGCAAATGGATTGAAGAACAGTATGGTTTCAACAATTGACACCGCGATGTTGACCAGGTAGTCGTACCTGCGTATATGTGCTATCTCATGAAGAATAATAGCTTCTGCCTGTTGCAACGAAAGCTGATTTACCGTGGCAATCGGCAATAAAATAACCGGTTTGATAAAACCGATCGTAGCAGGAACATTGATGGTTTTACTCAGACAAATGACGACTTCCCTGTCGATATTCAACTGAACACAAAGCCTGTTGACGAAATGTTGCCATTGCGGAGCGGGTTCAATATTTTTAATGTTGCTGAGCTGGTGTGTTAGTACCAGGCCCTGTGCAAGTCGGAAAAAAAGTAATGCCAGGATGATCAGGTATGCGGCAGAAAAATAGGGAAGGAATTTTTCCAGTTCACTGATCAACGCTGCGAATGATAACGATTTATGCAATATTGTATCATCTGCTTCCAGCCCTATTCTGTTGAGATAGGACTGAACCTCTTTCACACTATTCAGTCTTTGGAAAAAATGTAAGGTGAACCATAACATACCTGTTGCCAGAAATATTACGGAAGCCGCGTGTTTCACTTCCGGTTTGTGCCGAAATGGAACCGCAAACAATACCTGGTTCAATAACCATAATAATCCCATCTGCCAGAAACTTCCTGCAATCGCCCAACCAAGTGCGTACAGAACAGGGGATTGATATAGTTGGTTCATAACTATTGTTTCTTGAGGTTATCAAGGAGTTTTTGAATTTCATCAAGTTCAGCTGCGCTTGCCTGATGATTACCAAGGGCCTGCATGACGAGTTGCCCGGGGGAACCCGCAAACAATGAGTTGATCATTTTGCCTACCAGGTGTTCCTGCGTTTTCTCCTTCGTTATGGCAGGTACATAAATATGGGTTTTGGAAGATGCGTCCCGGGTCACAATCCCTTTTTCAAACATGATCTGCAGAAGTTTCAGCGTTGTAGTGTAACCTGCGTCCTTGTGTTTAGCCAGTTCTTCGTGTACTTCCCTCACCGTTGCCTCACCTTTGATCCATAATACATTAAGGATCTCAAGTTCACTTTCTGTAGGTTTTATCGTCTTTTTATCCATACTACGAATTATATCGTAATAAATATACGAATTGCTGGATAACGGGCAAATCCTTTCATGGAATTTAGATTTCATTAACTATTTTCAAGGAACATAAAATCAAGCGTATGTCTGTTCAGCATTTATTTAAGTTCATTGAGGAGTTGCAGGTTAAGCCGAATTCGAAAGTTAACCTTAAGAAGTTCTATACGGATTATGACCATAAAATGATGACCCGCGCAGAAGGAGAAATGCTTCTTGAAAAAGGCATTCAGCAATTGTCTGATATGCAGGATAAACTCTATGCACATAACCAATATAGTATGCTGATCGTTTTCCAGGCCATGGATGCGGCAGGGAAAGACAGTTCCATCAAACATATTATGAGCGGACTTAATCCTCAGGGCGTAAAAGTGACAAGCTTTAAAACGCCCTCTACCACAGAATTGGACCATGACTATTTCTGGAGGCATTACCAGGCGCTTCCTGCCCGCGGTGAGATCGGCATTTTCAACAGGTCACACTATGAGAATGTATTGGTAACAAGGGTTCATCCTGAATATATTCTCAATGAAAACCTTCCGGATGTAGATACGCTAAACGACATTGATGAAGACTTCTGGGCATCGCGCTTTAAACAGATTAACAGGTTCGAAAAAAACATTCATGAAAACGGCACCATTATACTAAAGTTCTTTCTTCATATTTCAAAAAAAGAACAAAAGAAACGCTTCATGGAACGCATTGAGGACCCTACCAAAAACTGGAAATTTTCCGTCGACGATTTGAAAGAAAGAAAGCACTGGGATGACTATATGAAAGCATATGAAGAAATGTTGTCGGCTACCTCGCAATCAAAAGCCCCCTGGTTTGTAATTCCATCTGATGACAAATGGTTTGCCAGGCTGGCCATTGCATCCATCATCTACCGTGAGTTCGACAAAATGAAATTTTCTTATCCCAAAGTTGGAAAGGCTGAACGGGCCGACTTACTGGAGGCAAAAAAGATGCTTGAGGCAGAGAATGAATAAAAAAATATAGTTTTCTGAGTTCTCAAAAAAAAACCCCGAAAATTCGGGGTTCTTTATTAAGACAGGCAATCATTGCTCCTTTACAGTAATCTTAAGCTTATCACCTTTAAGAAGATCTTTATATTTACTGGCATCAACCGTTTTACCATCAACTTTTAATACGCCATCGCCCAGTTCAATGGTGTAATTTTTTCCGGTAATTATACCATCTGCTTTAAGTGCATTAACCAGCGGTTGCGCGTCGTCGTTAGCAGCCTGTGTCTGGCCGTCAGTATTCACTACTGTAACTTCCATCTGCTTCATATTACCGTGCACTCCGTGGGCACCGCCTGTGCCATACAACTGTGCAAGGGTAGGGGCGATCACCAGGGAAACAATAGACATTAATTTGATCAGGATGTTCATTGATGGTCCGGAAGTGTCTTTGAACGGATCACCTACGGTATCTCCGGTTACAGAAGCTTTATGTGGTTCAGATTTTTTATAATACATCTGGCCATTGATCTCAACGCCTTTTTCAAATGATTTTTTAGCATTATCCCATGCACCACCCGCGTTATTCTGGAACATTCCCATCAATACCCCACTCACTGTTGCACCGGCAAGAAACCCGCCCAGCGCTTCTGGTCCCATGGCGAAACCAATAATTAAAGGAGATGTAATGGTGATAGCACCTGGAAGCATCATTTTTTTGATGGAAGCCTGTGTTGAAATGGCAACGCATTTATCATATTCCGGTTTTCCAACACCTTCCATAATTCCTGGTATATCGCGGAACTGACGACGAACTTCTTCCACCATAGCCATAGCGGCTTCTCCCACTGCACGAATTGCCAGCGAAGAAAAGATGAAGGGGATCATTCCTCCAACAAACAAACAGGCCAGTACATTTGCTTTATAAATATCAATACCGGTAATTCCCGCAACACCTACAAAAGCAGCAAACAAAGCCAATGCTGTAAGTGCCGCTGAGGCGATGGCAAATCCTTTACCAGTGGCAGCAGTTGTGTTACCAACTGCGTCAAGAACGTCTGTTTTTTCGCGCACTTCCTTTGGTAGTTCGCTCATTTCTGCTATCCCGCCTGCATTATCCGCGATGGGACCAAATGCATCAATGGCAAGTTGCATAGCCGTGGTGGCCATCATACCTGCAGCAGCAATAGCAACACCATATAACCCTGCACAGGCATAGGAACCATAGATACCACCGGCAAGTACAAGTATGGGGAGGAAAGTCGATTCCATTCCCACGGCAAGTCCGCCAATAACGTTAGTCGCATGGCCTGTAGAAGATTGCCTGATGATTGAGAGCACAGGGCGTTTACCCATGGCCGTATAGTATTCTGTGATCATGCTCATGAGGGTTCCTACCAGGAGGCCAACGCCAATGGCACCCAATACGCCCCATTTAGTGAATTCGTTCCCTCGGAGGGTCATTGTTTCCGGAAGTATATAAGCGACTAATCCTACCGATGCAATGGCTGTCATAACAATCGAACCCCAGTTACCCATATTCAATGCACGCTGAACAACATTCGTTGATATGCCTGCTGAATCACTGATTTTTACAAAGAAAGTCGCGATTATAGAAAATAAAATACCAACTCCGGCGATCAGCATGGGAAGGAGGATGGGCGACATTCCACCAAAATTATCGACCGCTGTGGTCTCTTGTCCGAGTACCATGGTAGCCAGTACCGTAGCTACATAAGAGCCGAAAAGATCAGCTCCCATACCAGCCACATCACCTACATTATCACCCACATTATCTGCAATGGTGGCCGGGTTACGCGGATCATCTTCAGGGATACCCGCTTCTACTTTACCCACCAGATCAGCGCCAACGTCCGCAGCTTTTGTATAGATACCTCCACCCACTCGGGCAAACAATGCTATTGACTCAGCACCGAGAGAAAAACCCGTAAGGACTTCAATAGTACGAAGCATTTCCGGCCCCGTTACCGCTGATCCTGCCGGAACAAAAATCATTTTTAGAACAATAAACAGTGAACCAAGTCCGAGTACAGCCAAACCTGCTACGCCAAGTCCCATTACGGCACCACCGGTGAAAGACACGTTGAGGGCCTTACTAAGGCTGGTTCTGGCGGCATGAGCAGTACGTACATTGGCGCGGGTGGCGATCCTCATGCCGATATATCCCGCTGTAGCGCTGAATACTGCACCAATCACAAAGGCAACCGCAATAGACCAGTGTGAAGTTGGGTTGGCAGAAGCCATAACTGCCAGCAAAATGGCAACAATCGCCACAAAATAGCCAAGCACTTTCCACTCTGCCTTTAGGAAGGCCATGGCGCCCTCTGCAATGTAGGTACTGATCTCCTGCATACGTGCAGAACCCGGGTCCTGCCTGGATACCCATTGAAATTTAAAAAACGTGTACACCAATCCAATGAGGCCCATTACAGGCACGAGATAAATCAACTTATCCATAAGCAACTGTTGTTGTGTTTAGGTTTCGTCAAATGCCAGGGCCGGATGAACCGAAATGCATTTAACAGGCCGGCAAAATTAGGGGATTCGGAGGAATAACCCTTTTTTAGAGGGCTATAATTTACACCAACTATAAACGAGTTTTTGTGGTACAACTTACGCAAGATCTTTAAAGGCTTCACCCATCGCATCAATGATGTCTGAAGCCAGCATAGCGTGTTCAGAATGAAGGTCACGGGCCAGATCACCTGATTTACCGTGAATGAAGACGCCCAGTCTGCAGGCGTCCTCAATAGAATAGTCCTGGGCCAAAAGGCCCGTAAGGATGCCCGTAAGCACGTCGCCTGAACCACCTTTGGCCATACCCGGATTACCTGTCTGGTTAAAAAAACCTTTACCACGGGGTGTTGCAATGAGTGTATACTTTCCTTTGAGAATGATATACTGATGATATTCCTGTGCTTTTTCAATGGCCATAGATATCTTTTCGAAGTCGTTATCTAAAACGCCAAAAAGCCTTGCAAACTCCCCCATATGCGGCGTTAAAACGGAATTCTCTGGAATAGACACCAACAATTTCTCTTCAGCTATTATGTTCAACGCGTCTGCATCGAGAACCAGCCGTTGATGACCGGATTGGAGTAAGGACCTTATCATAGTGCTGGTCTTCATGTCTTTTCCCAAACCCGGACCGGCACCGATGGACTGGTATTTAACCAGGTCAGCAGGAAGTCTACTAATCACCCTCGTCTCAGGGTCTGGCAGGCAGATGGCTTCGGGGAGGTACGACTGGAAAATATTGAGGGCATCTGATGGAACAGCACAGAACAATTTTCCCGGACCGGAACGAAGGCAGGCTTTTGCAGCCAGCATTGCGGCACCCATCATCCCATAGCTCCCTGCCAATAATAAAGCCTGGCCAAAATTACCCTTATGGGCAAAGGTGGCCCTTGGCCGGAGTATTTTTTTTATGTCGGCTTCTTCGGTTGTTTCGAGGTAGGCGTCTGTATGATCATAATATTCCTGGCTCAGCCCGATGTCAAGTATTTCAATCTGACCAAATGCTCCTTCATTTTCCGGCACAAAAAAACATTTTTTTGGAACGTGGAAACTTAGGGTATACGTAGCTGTTATATGTGGAATGTCTGTTGAGCTTCGGTCATTATAAATACCTGAAGGCAGGTCAATGGAGACAACGGCTGCTCCGGACTTATTGATCTTGTTACAGGCCTCAGCGTAAATACCAGACATTGGTCTCGTGTGACCCATACCGAAAATGGCGTCAATGATAATATGCTTATCAGTTAGCTCAGGCACCGGTGTTCCTTCTGTAATATCCTGCAAGTCCCCGCCCATACGGATCCATCGGTCACGGTTAGTAAGACAGTCTGGCGACAGGGTAGGGGATAACAAATGAAAAACGGTGACTTTTCTGCCCTCTGCAACCAACAACCTGGCGATAGCAAATCCATCACCACCATTATTGCCAGGCCCTGCAAAAACAATAATTGGTTTTTTACGGTCAATGAACTTAATAATTTTTTTGACACAGGCATTAGATGCCCTTTCCATCAGTTCAATAGATGTTACAGGTTCGTGTTCGATGGTGTAGTTATCCCAAGCCCTGATCTGGGCTGCATTGAAAATTTTCATGCTTACCTAAATGTAAGCAATCAATCTTCTCCGGCTGTATTTCCGTCGTAGTTGCCAAAAGCAGTGAAGAGTTTTTTAGCATCGTAGATCCGCCTGTTGTATTTATTGCCGAGAATGATGACGGTCGCGGAGTCCTGTATAAGCCTTGTGAATACGGTGTTGTTACCGTGCCACCATCCGTTATGGTAGATGATCTTTTTATTGTTGGGGTAGTTGTACATCCTCCAACCCAGGCCATAATTTTTAACCCCTGGTTTTTCATTGCTATAACCTGTGTAGGCTGCTTCAAGCGTTTCTGGTTTGAACAGGATCCCTGAACTCAGTCCGATATCCCATTTAAGCATATCCCTTGGTGTACTGTATACATTTTTATCGCCATACACGCCATCGAGGTAGGTGAAAGGTTCTTTCTGTTTCCGCCAATTATATGAAGGCAGAACATTTGGTTCCATTTCAGGAGAAAAGACAAACGTATTGTTCATTTGTAAGGTGTCGAAGAACGTCTGCTTGAGGAAATCTTTGTATGGTTTACCGCTAACTTTTTCAATGATCAGCGCCAATAGTGCATAGTTGGTATTGCAATAGGCGAAACCACGATCAGGCTTTCCTACCAGGAGTTCATTTTTGCGGCTAACCATGAAGTTGAAAACGTCCTGGTTGGTGACCATAACTTTTTTATCCCAGCCCTTTTCCTCCATTACATGAACATAATTAGGCAGACCACTACGGTGGTTAAGTAGCGTTTTAACCGTCACCCCGGGGTAATTAAAACCGGGCAAATAGGTTGATACCTCTCTGTTAATGTCCAGTTTTCCATCTTCCCATAACTTACAAATGGCCATACCCGTAAAGGTTTTTGACACAGAGGCAAGGTGAAAGGTAGTATTGACATCAATACTGTCTTTTTCTTCCAGATGCTTAAAGCCTGAATATTTTTCGAACACAATCTGACCGTTTTTTGCTACCAGCATTGCTCCATTGAAGCCGCTGGGCTTTAGATAGAGGTCATAAAAAGATTCTGAAACTTTGTAATAACGGTCAAAATCTGATTTGGAGAGAGACGAAGCTTCGCTGGCTCCTGCGGGAACTACTTCTTTCCTTGCCTTATCTACGATCCTTTTGTCTGTCGTAGCGTAACATCCGTACAATAAAAAAGCAATAAGGGTAAGCGGTATCAGATTTTTCATACTGGATAATAATTGGATAGAAACGTTCCTAAGTTATTAGTTATTATTTTCGCTGCAAACTATTGTACCACAATTTTATGTCTGAAATTAAACCAACCAGTTACCCTAAGGAAAAGATTAGCATACTTTTTCTTGAAAACATCAGTGATACTGCTGTAAAACAGTTCCGCGAAGCAGGTTATACGGACATTCGTAAGTTATCCGGTGCACTCAGTGAAGAGCAATTGATCCAGGAAGTAAAGAACGTTCATCTCCTGGGTATCCGGTCTAAAACACAAATTACCCGTAAAGTACTAGAACAAGCAAGCAAACTTCAGGCCATAGGTTGTTTTTGCATCGGTGTTAACCAGGTTGATCTTAAGGCAGCAAGCCAGCAGGGTGTGGTTGTCTTTAATGCACCTTATAGCAATACAAGGTCTGTTGCCGAGCTTGTGATTGGTGCATCAATCATGTTGATCAGGCGCATCCCTGATAAAAATGTGGCTGCCCACAATGGGGTTTGGATGAAAGAGGCCAAAGGTTCCTATGAACTCAGGGGGAAAACCCTGGGCATTATCGGGTATGGAAATATTGGCTCACAAGTAAGCGTGCTGGCAGAATCACTGGGTATGAGGGTAATATTTTATGATATTGCCACCCGGCTGCCACTCGGTAACGCGGAAGCCCGACGAAATATCAAGGATGTGGTGAGCAAATCGGATGTAATCACCTTACACGTGCCCGATACACAGCAGACCCGAAATATGATCAATAAGAACCTGTTAAAACATTTTAAAAAAGGTTCTATCCTCCTGAATTATGCAAGAGGTGAGGTGGTGGAGATCGATGCCCTCGCAAAATCACTGCATGATGGTCACCTTGGAGGTGCAGCCATTGATGTATTCCCCTGGGAACCGGAAAAAAATGGGGATGCTTTTACCACGCCATTACAAGGTTTGCCAAATGTACTCCTGACACCACATATTGGTGGATCCACAGAAGAGGCACAACAAAATATTGGACAGGATGTGAGCCATAAGTTATTTCACTATCTGGAAATGGGGATTAGTACCGGTTCACATTCTATCCCCGAACTAAGCCTTCCTCCACAGGAAGGTACCCATCGTATTTTACACATCCATAAAAATGTACCAGGTGTACTGTCTTCCATTAATACGAGCCTGTCTAAACACAATATCAATATCCTTGCCCAGTACCTTAAAACAAATGAAGAGATCGGTTATGTGGTTCTTGATATCGACAAAAAAATTTCAAGCCATGCTTTTCAATTGCTCAAAAAAGTAAAGGATACTGTAAAGGTGAGGTTGTTGTATTAATGTGAGGCATTTTCAGTTTTGAGTACCTTTTTTGATCAATGTGACAATATTATAATGTGAGTGGCTATTAAAATGGAGAAAGATATACCCGCTGTCCTTGAATCGTTTGGACTGGACCCAAACATTTTCAAAGCTTCGGCTTTTGGAAGCGGACTGATTCACAAGACTTTTCTCGTGAAAGAAAATGACAGTCCAGCATTTATCCTGCAGCAGGTAAATCATGATGTCTTTAAAAAACCTGAAGACATTTCCCACAATCTTCACATCATGGGTAAATTTCTACGTGAACATGCCCATGATTATCAATTTACATTTCCCGTTCCAACAATAGACCAAAATGACTATGCCATCATAGAGGGCAGGTATTTCAGGATGTTTCGATTCATAACGGGAACGCATACCGTAGATACGTGTACAACAATTTCCCAGGCCTATGAAGCGGCCTGCCAGTTTGGAAGATTTACAGCAGTGTTAAATGATCTGCGAACAGATATGCTCCGCTATACCATACCGGGTTTTCATGACCTTGTATCCCGGTACTCATCATTTAATGAGACTCTTGCAAATGGCAATAAGAAGAGATTAAATAAAACAATGAATACGGCAGATTGGTTGGTGAACCGGCACAACATTGTAGATCTTTATAGTGGTTACAGTACTAATAAACTTTTTAAGAAAAGGGTCACACATCATGATACGAAAGTCAGCAATGTGCTGCTCGACAGTAACGACAGGGGAGTATGTGTAATCGACCTGGATACCGTCATGCCCGGATTTTTTATCAGTGACGTTGGCGATATGATCAGGACCTACGTCTCTCCCGGCAGTGAAGAAGAGACCAATCTGGACGAGGTATATGTAAGGAAAGACTTTGTAGAGGCTATCTATAATGGTTATATGGAAAATATGGGCGACCTGCTCAGCAGTCTTGAACGTGCGTCATTTATCTATGCAGGTAAATTTATGATCTATATGCAGGCCTTGCGTTTTTATACCGATCACCTCAATGATGATCGTTATTATGGTGCCAGGTATGAAGGGCATAACCTGAACAGGGCAAATAATCAAATCAGGCTTTTTGAAGAATTGGAAAAAGTAGAAGGAGAACTGACTAAGATTTCTTAGGTTTCACGACCTGTGTGTCTGTCGCCAAAAACGGTACCGCATACCCACCGGAATCAATATTGATGCCTGGCAGCCGTTGTTTTATTAAAGCAAGGTCGGACGATTTTATTCTTGACCGGAATAAATAAAGCCAGGTTAAGTTTGGTAAGCCTTCGATAGCCATCAATCCGTTGGCAGTTACAGCCGTGCCCGTAATATTCAGGGAAATAAGTTCCCTGAGGTTGTTGATTCGTTGGATCCCGCTATCAGTCACCATTGTATTGGCCAGGCTAAGTTTACGCAAAGACGCTAATGATGAAATCGTCTTCATTGATTCGTCATTAACAGCAGGACCTTCAGCTTTAAGTGAGTACACATGTTCATTCAATCTTGATAGCTGCGACCAAATAGTGTCTGTCATCTTAGTCACGTTAAGCAGATTTACTGACAATGCAGTAACGCCGGCAGACAAAGGAAGTACAATTACGCCAACTTTTTTTAAAGAATCCACCAGCCCAGCCGGCGCCGGCATCACCGGATAGCTTATTTCGAAAGCTTCGTTTTTTTTATCCTGCTCAATGCCCTGAAGCGACACGAGTAATTTTTTAATGGTATCATTTTGAGTGAGCGACTTCGATTTTGCAGTGAAGTTTGCGCCTTCATGGATCCACCATTGGAGTAACATTTTCTGTCGATGGGTTAGCTGTCCTTTTTCCTTTGGTGGCATATGGTCATCGTCATCGGGAGGAAGTAAAATCCTATAGACAAGCTCAGGTTCAGTGGCGTCGCCACTAATTACCTGCCCATTTTTACCACCTTTCAAAATATACTCTTTGCTGTCTAGCCTTAATTTCCCTTTTTGTTTTTCAGCGCCGTGACAGGCATAGCATTTACTTTGAAGGATGGGTTTTATGATATCATCATATACCACCGCTTCCTGAACATTACTTATCGGTACAAAGGTTGTTTCTTCCATTTGCGGACCTTTGGTGGTAAACAGGTAATCAGTCCCGTGTGTCAATGTGCCACCAAGATGTCCTGTATAAAGTATGCCTGCAAAAAGTAAGGTAGCCACAACATGAGTATAACCTGCCAGCCAGCGAAGTCCGGCAATTCCCAGGTACATACATACGGCAATAAAAGCTATAGCGATCCCCATCCATTGATGAACCTGCAGGATATCCTTATCATATCCGCCATCCAGCGAAAGTAAATATCCCGTAATGCAGGAAAGTATCGCAGCAATACACCCAACAAAATAAACCGGCTTGAGCGCTCCTTTGAATGAATGATTGTTTTCTTTTCTGCTTAACCACTGCAATAAAATACCGGTCAGTAAAATGCCTATCGGCAGATGAACCAATAAGGGATGAAGCCTGCCTATAGTGGACATCAAATCAGGCATATCGTTTTCTGAGCAGGTTCAACATATATACATTAATGTCCCATTGTGAGGCAAGAGGTTGGCGTGTGTATGGCAGGGTGGGCATATAGTCAGGCGGACCAAACTCCGTCAATATTGTTAACCGTTTTCCTTCTTTTCTTTTTCGTTCCGCTATTTTATCCCACCAGTTCATATGTGCCTTAACGGCAGACTCCCATTCGGGAGCCCTTGGATCATTGACCTGCGGACCTTCAGCATGTCCAATCCTTGCATGAATGTGATCAACCCGGTCCAGAACTTTTGCCATGGTTTCTTCCTGGTCGCCCAGCAGGCTTTCATGCACGTTGCACCAGTGTGATACATCTAACGTAAGCCTCAGTTCGGGAACTTTACTAATAAAGTTGCCGGTAACATGGGCAGCGAATAGAATCCTTCCCCGATGGGTTTCATGATATATGGGAATACCGGTTGACGAAGATAACGCTGTAGTATAGCCGAGAAACTTCAAGTTTTGTTCCAGGGAAAAATAGTCCTTGCCGGAATGACAATTCAGGTAAATCGGTTTATATGTCAGTGCAGCCTGCACTCCTTCGCTAAATTGTGGAAAATGTTTTGCAGGATCCTTGTCACTACCACCATAGACGAAGGCCAGTTTAAGGTTATTTTTAGAGGCTGCTTCGGCTATTTCATTGCGTGATTTTTCATCGCCGGGCAACCATACCTCGATGCCGTTATATCCCTCTTGTTTTGCTTTTTGGCAGAACTGCATCGCATTACCATTAAAGCCCCAGTTGGTGGCCATGATCAGGAGTTCGTAACCAGCCTGGGTTGGGCTATTCAGGCGTTCGCCATAGTCCTCGAAGGAGGGAATAAATAACGTAGAACCAGCCATAGCTGATTGATGCAAAAAGTTTCGCCTGTTAATGCTCATGTGATTTTTTATGGATGATTATGTGATGATGTCCTGTATTACCTTTCCTTGTACATCGGTGAGTCGGAACGGCCTTCCCTGGAATTCATAGGTCAACTTTTCATGGTCGAATCCAAGTTGATTTAATATGGTCGCCTGTATATCATATACAGAAACTTTTCCGCTCACTGCATTGTATCCAATCTCATCGGTCTCTCCAAAGCTTATTCCTTTTTTAATTCCGCCGCCGGCCATCCACATAGAAAATGCGTCAACATGGTGATCTCTTCCTTTAAACAGGTTCTGTTTTCCTTCACGGTTTTCCTGCATCGGCGTCCTTCCAAATTCACCGCCCCAAACCACGAGTGTTTCTTCAAGTAGACCTCGTTGTTTAAGGTCGAGCAGTAACGCGGTCATGCATTTGTCTACCTGCCTGCACTTATTGACGAATCCGATATCCAGTGAGCCATCGGCGCTGGTACCATGTGTATCCCATCCCCAGTCAAATATTTGAACGAACCGCACACCTTTCTCAACGAGTTTTCTGGCGAGCAACATGTTGTTTGCAAGACTGGCCACACCCGGTTTTGCTCCGTACATCTCCTTAATATGATCTGGTTCATTGTCGATGTTCATGACTTCTGGAACTGCTATTTGCATTTTAAAAGCCATCTCATACTGTGCGATCCTCGACAATGTTTCCGGATCGCCGAAAGTCTCGTAAGTGGATTCGTTCACTTTATTGAGGGCATCAATAGACGCTTTCTTAAGGTCACGGTCTATCCCTTTGGGGTCTTCAATAAACAGCACCGGATCTCCTTCTGACCTGCACTGGACGCCCTGGTAAACAGAAGGAAGAAAACCGCTCCCCCAAATGCTCTTACCGGCATCGGGATTATTTCCTCCGGAGGTGAGCACAACAAAACCCGGAAGATTATTATTTTCTGTTCCCAGTCCGTAGGTTACCCATGATCCCATGGAAGGCCTGCCTAACCTTGCGGAGCCGGTATGCATCATGAGCTGAGCGGGGGCATGATTGAATTGGTCCGTATGTACTGCTTTCAATATGGCAACGTCATCGACAACAGTGCTAAAATGTGGAAGGTTTTCAGAAAGCCATAATCCACTCTGCCCATGCTGCGAAAACTTTGCCTGCGGCCCAAGCAATTTTGGCACACCACGTATGAAGGCAAATCTTTTTCCTTCAAGAAGGGAGGGTGGACAGTCCTCACCATTCAGTTTCATCAGTTCAGGCTTATAGTCAAACAACTCGAGTTGCGAAGGAGCACCTGCCATATGCAGATAGATGACTGATTTTGCCTTTGCAGGAAAATGTGGGGACTTTGGTAACAGCGGATGTGCAGGATCAAATATTGCAGACGTCACAGGCTTCTTTGCACCAAGCCAGTCGCACCCACCAATCATTGATCCCAACGCCATTAAGCCAATACCTGTTTTACATTCCTTAAGAAAATGCCGACGCGTTATATATTCAAGTGTTGAATGTTTTGCTTCCTGGTATATTTTATGATGTCTGCCCATGTTATTCACGATTTAGTGATCACCTCATCAAGGTTCAATAATACCTGCATGACTAC
>JANMMA010000239.1:0-3918 GCA_031372815.1 Sphingobacteriales bacterium | reverse complement strand
ATAATGACGCAGGTGGACCGAAAATGTCATCCTGCTGACCGGTTGAGTAGATTTGCTGCATACTTATTTCCGCTCGATGAATCAGGACATTACCTTTCAACGCACGAAATCCATTTAAAGCGGGGATCCTGATGATACTGTAAGAACCCGGAGCGGTTTGCAGATAAACTGTACTGTCCGCACCTGGCGCAGCCGCTGCTGCTACCTGAGAACCGGTATAGTCCCGGGTGATTTTATTGGCAAACCCTGTAAACAAATTATACCGGAATGTTTTAAAAGTAGTGTCTTTCCTCGCTGCTGTGTCGTAACGGTAATAAAGCCTAAGATAAGTGTTGGTATCGCTGATGGCAAATCCCATAAGTGCATTTGCTGAAGCCCCTCCTACAACGTCCGGTACTACCGCAAAGCCTTTTAAAAAGGTATTGAAAGAGGAGTCATTGTTTAATACACCCTTGTTAGCAGTGTCTTTACTTAGCAGTTCATTACCGAATGCATCATCGAGCCTTATCCGGAGTTGGTTTTTTAATCGCTGGCGAAAAACAAACAATGAATCGTTCAGTATACTGGGCGCAAATGTCTTACTTCCCAAAAATTGTGAATAAGGAATATCAGCATTGGTATAATAGGCAGAATCCCTGTTCATTAGTGAATCGATCTTATACACGTTTACTTTCTGGATCATATTGGTATCACCCAGTGTGGTTCCTGTCCACCTGATACATAACACAATGGAATCCAGGTAAAGACTGTCTTTTACTTCATACGGATAAGGATAGAAAAATGGCTCCATCTCATAAAACATGGCCGCTGTTGTTTTACCAAATTGCGGGTCATTGCTTACGTAACCCAGTAACATTTCAGGGGTTCCGCCATTAGACAATTTTGCAAGGCGGGGCAACGCTGAATCACCAAATAAATAATTTTCGGTAATTACCTCGAGTGTGGTATCGAAAGTGGTGATATTGTCAACTATAGGAAGAAGTTCCGATCCAATGTCGGTACCCTTGATCTTTGTGCAGCTATATAAAAAACAAAACAGGATCAATACGGCTGTTAATCCTGCTACAAACTTGTTCCGATTCACCAGTAATTATTTATCAGGGTTAGATGGTTTCTTATTTATCGGCAAGGTCGCGATACAATTGTAAATACTCTGTTAAATCAGCCTCTGGATTGAAGGCTATGACTTTCTTACCCCTGACTTTACTGAACTCATCCAGAAGTTTTTTATCTACTTTTTCTGCGCCAAAAGTTATGGCGTCAGCATAGGTTGCGCCACCTTTGAACATGGCTGTATTGTTATTCTCCTTGAATGGTTCAACGTCTTTCTCTTTAATGCTTGGATGTATCTGACACATTTTAAGAAACTCAGTACCCATTTTCTCTTTGAACGTATTCTGACCAATAGTATAGACAACCTTACAATTGCCAAACACAGGTTCTTTCTTGTATACCGTTTTCAGGTAAAACGGAATTAGTCCTGTCATCCAGCCTGAAGCATGAATGATGTCAGGAGGCCAGCCAAATTTCTTGACCGTTTCGAGTGCACCTTTACAGAAAAATATGCTGCGTAATGCATTGTCTTCAAACCATTTCTCATTTTCATCCTGGAAAACAAACTTTCGCTTGAACATGTCCTCATTATCCAAAAAGTAAACCTGGAGTCTTGCATTGGGCAATGATGCCACTTTGATCTGTAACGGGAAATCATCATTTCCTACGGACACATTAATTCCCGAAAGCCTAACCACTTCGTGTAACCGATGCCTTCGTTCATTGATGACGCCGAACCTTGGCATGATACACCTGATCTCAAAACCACTGTCGTTCGATTTAATGGCCAGTTTATTGACAATCTCCGAGAACTCTGTAAGTTCAAGGTAGGGGGACATTTCGTTGGCAATGAATAAAATTCTTTTCTTTGCTAGCATTCCCGTTAATGTTAATTTATTTTAAGGCTCGAAAAGGTTTGCAAAAGTAAGGAATCTTAGCTAAAGCACTTAAAGGAATTAGCATGAAGACCATATGACATGATTATATTCAAAAAAATTAAGGCTTTACGGGATTTTCTCGAACCAGTTAGGATTACCGGGTCAATAGGCTTCGTACCTACTATGGGAGCCCTCCATGAGGGCCATCTGTCATTGGTGGAAACATGCCGAAATGAAAACACGGTTACTGTGTCCAGCATATTCGTAAACCCGGCGCAATTCAATGATCCTAAGGATTTTCTGAAATACCCGGTGACTATTGAGAAAGATATTCAGCGACTCCATGGCGGGCGGTGCGATATATTATTTTTGCCCGACCAGCAAGAGATATATCCGCCTGGTATTAACAAAGAGACCGTGGACCTAGCCAGGCTTGACCAGGTGCTGGAAGGAAAGTTTAGGCCTGGCCATTTCCAGGGTGTTTGTAAAGTGGTGAACAGGCTCCTGGAAATTGTTGAACCGCATCGCCTTTATCTTGGCCAAAAAGACTATCAACAATGCATGGTCATCAGAAGATTGCTTGACATTACGGGGCGGACAACCACATTAAACATTTGTGCAACCGTAAGGGAGCCCGACGGACTGGCCATGAGCAGCAGGAACCTTCGGCTTACTGCAGAAGACAGACGCCGGGCGCCAGCCATTTACCAGGCACTTGAGTATTGTAAAAACAATCTCCTAAAAGGAAATCTGTCTGACCTCAAACAATCAGCATTGAGAATGTTATCCGAACAGGGTTTCCGCATAGATTACCTTGAAATTGCCGACGCTGTCACATTAGAATTATTAACGCAATGGGATGGAAAACAAGATGTTGTGGCACTCATTGCAGCTTTTATTGGAGATGTCAGGTTAATTGACAATATGGTATTAAGCGATTAACGCTTTGGTTTTTTTTAAACTTAATTTTGCCCCTAATGGAAATTGAATTGTTGAAATCTAAAGTTCATCGGGTAAGGATCACAGAAGCCAACCTGAACTATGTAGGAAGCCTTACACTTGATGAGGACCTTATGGATGCGGCCAACATGATTGAGTTTGAAAAGATACAGGTCGTTAATGTAAACAATGGTGCCCGAATCGAAACTTACCTTATCAAAGGCAAAAGGGGATCTGGCGTATGCTGCCTGAATGGTCCGGCTGCCCGCCATGGCGCTGTGGGAGATATCGTTATTGTTATATCTTACGCCACCATGGATTTTGAACACGCGAAACAATTTAAACCATGGATCGTATTTCCGGATGACGATAACAAAATTGCCTGAGGACCTACCAAAAGATTACATGCGTAAAATTATTCTTAACGTCCTTCAGTATGTTTTTTTTCTTGGCCTCGGCATATTCCTGATCTGGTATACCACCCGGCACCTGAGCTCTGACGAGATCAGCATAATGAAAACATCGCTTCGAAATGCCCACTATCTGCTGGTAATACCTGCTATGATATTCATATTGGCGGCACATTACAGCAGGGCATTAAGGTGGAAGATACTGATGGAGCCACAGGGCTTTCAACCTTCGAATTCAAATACTTTTATTGCCGTTATCCTTAGTTATTTTTTCAACCTGTTGGTTCCCCGGTTGGGTGAAGTGATGAAATGTACCATTCTTGCACGATATGAGAAGACTCCGGTAGATAAACTTATTGGAACGATGGTGGCGGAAAGAGCCTGTGATGTTATCTGCCTGCTGCTGGTGATATTTATTACCATTATTTTACAGATCAACGTTGTGGGAGAATACGCTTCAGTAGAACTCAGGAAACTGTTCATGACAAAAGCGGGGGGCTTCAACACCACCAAGTTGCTGACCATTATGGGCATTTTTATACTGGCGATTGTTTTTTTTCGTTATATTTTGAGCAGATTTAGTCACATCCTCATTATCGAAAAAATCAGGAAGATCATTCGCGGTATCTGGGAAGGGC
>JANMMA010000194.1:0-2920 GCA_031372815.1 Sphingobacteriales bacterium | reverse complement strand
TATAGTACTATTTTTTAATTCTTGTTCAGATGGCAAACCAGCCGATGCGGCTTCTGTAGTAAATCCCGTTGCTGAAGCAAGAAAATTTGGCGAAAGTTTTGAAAGCGAGGTCGAATGGGGCAAACACATTGTTACCGTTGGTGGTTGTAACGATTGTCATACGCCAAAGATCATGACACCACAAGGTCCCGTAGAAGACACCTCAAGAATGCTGTCGGGACATTACGGCAATATACCCGTTGCTGCCATTGACCGCAAGCAATTCGAAAGTAAAGGTTATATAGCAACCGCTGATTTTACGGCATGGATCGGGCCATGGGGCATCTCTTATGCAGCAAATCTGACACCCGATGAAACAGGGACTGGTAAATGGACTGAAGATCAATTTCTGAATGCCCTTAAGACCTTAGTGCTACATGGCCTCCCCGGTGGCCGGCCATTACTGCCACCTATGGCCATGATGCCCGTAAAACATTATACTGATGATGAAATGAAAGCCATATTTACTTATCTGAAAACAATCAAACCTGTCAGAAATATTGTCCCTGCTCCCACTCCGCCAGCGAGTATAAAACAACCAGCGGCGCAACCATAGGTTCATGAAATGGAAATTATTTACAGCCGTCACTATGATGTGCCTGCTTTTTTCTATCTCTTTAAAAAGCCAGAAAAAAGCAGGTGCAGAAAGTGAACTTCGAAATTTTGCTTTTTATGATTCAGTAATACGCAAATTTTATTTCACTAATGTAGACTCCGGCCTTTTTTATGCAATAAAAGCAATTGATTTTGCACGGTCTGTAAATAATATCAAAAAAGAAACGGAATACCTTAATAATGCAGGTGAAGCGTATCGCGGAATAGGAGATTTTCCCGCATCTCTTGAAATGCAGTTCCGGGCATTGGATAACAATATCATGAGCGGGGATAAATTTGGGGAAGCGAGGACTTATTCTTTTATCGGATTTACATTCACTGAATTCGAAGAAGGCAGGACTGCCATTAACTATTTTCAACGAGCAGACTATATCATTGATAGCCTACAGGAATCTGGAAATATTAGAGTACAAGATACTATTATCAACCTCAAAGTCTTTGGTTCCTTTAATGCCAGTAATAAAGGAAGTGCTTATGAAAGTATTGGAATGCTGGATTCAGCTATTTACTGCCAGGAATACGCCCGATCCCATTTTAAGGAGGCTTATAACGGGCCATTAAAATCCCTGATTTTAACCCGCATTGGAAATGTTTTTAATAAGCTTGGTAAATACGATGTGGCGCTACAATACTATTACACTTCATTGGAAAATGCGTACCTGGTAGGTGAATTAGTTAATCCTACGAGAATTAAAAATCGCATTTCGGCGACATACCTGTCAATCGGGAAATATGATTCCAGCATTTTTTACGCCAGATCCGCCTACCAGGAATCAATGGCTAAATCCTTTAATCTCGAGTTATTCCATGCTGCTGATCAATTGGTGAAATTGTTCCGTCAAAAAAATGTTTCAGATAGTGTGATTTTTTACCACGATGTTTCTACGGCTGTCAAGGACAGCCTTTTTGGTCCTCAAAAATTCCGGAAGCTTCAATTGTTAATCTTGAAAAAGCAACAGCAACAGCAGGATATCCTCCGTCAAAAAGATCAGGTTACCAACAGGTCAAGAATGATCATGCTGGCAGCTTTGCTCACGGTAGTCCTGGTAACTGCATTAGCCCTTTTTCGAAATAACCGTCTTAAACAAAAAGCCAATCTCCTGTTACAAGATCAAAAACTCCAATTACAACAAACCCTCAATAAGCTGACAGCTGCACAAAAACAGTTGATTCAAAGTGAAAAAATGGCCTCTCTTGGGGAACTCACTGCAGGTGTGGCACATGAAATTCAGAACCCCTTGAATTTTGTCAATAATTTTTCTGACCTAAACAGCGAATTGTTGGAAGACCTGCGAGATGCAAACCAAAAGAATGACAATAAGGAAATTGAAAAGATTACAGACCAGTTAAAGGAAAATGAATCCAAAATAAATTATCATGGAAAAAGGGCCGATGCCATTGTGAAAAACATGTTGCAGCATTCCCGGACCGGCACGATACTCAAAGAATCAACAGATATAAACAGGTTGGTCGATGAATACGTGAGGCTCGCTTATCATGGTATGCGTGCAAAAGACAAATCATTTAATGTAGAACTTGACTTAAGTTATGACCCTGCTATTGGCCTGGTGAATATTATTCCGCAGGATATCGGGAGGGTATTGTTGAATATCCTCAATAATGCATTTTATACATTGAATGAAAAACAACATATACAGACAGTAAATTATCAACCTACATTAACCTTGTCCACTTTGATGGAAAGCACCGATAAGAGTGGCCATAAGGTTGTTATTTCTATAACAGATAATGGCCTCGGCATTCCCCCCTCCATCCAGGAAAAAATATTTCAACCATTTTTTACCACAAAACCAACGGGTGAAGGAACGGGCCTGGGATTATCATTAAGTTATGATATAATTACCCAGGGCCATGGTGGCAAACTTCATATTCACTCTGTTCCGGGTGAATTCACGACCTTTACCATCGAATTGCCTTCTTAAAAAAAGTTGTAGTGAGAAAAATTCTGGCATTTTTCCTTTCCTTTATTTACCTGACTGATGTTGCACAAACAACGGATAAAGGACTATTTGATGATGAAAATATTCTGGAAATTAGACTCAGTGGTAATTTAAGAGATATGATGGCCGACAGAACAGATGAGCCTAAGAACTACCCTATCACATTGTCTTACAAAAAACCTGATTCAAGCTTTCAATCATTACAGATATTGACAAAAACCAGGGGACATTTCCGGAAGCAAAAAGGCGTCTGTGACTATCCGCCATTGTTGTTAAGTTTCACGCCAGGTGTTGAATTGAAGGCC
>JANMMA010000184.1:0-61479 GCA_031372815.1 Sphingobacteriales bacterium | reverse complement strand
AAAAAGGGCGTCAGGGACCTAAGTGACCCGCTTGCAGCGCTGAGTGAAGGGTTGGTTATCCCCTCGGGAAGTTTTGCGATACAGCAGGACTTCGATAATAAATACCTCATTACCAATATTGACTTTACCAAGCAGTACCTGAACTACGGTGCAGACGAATATTCAGCGGTGGAAATTGCGGTCACTGAGCAGAAGATGGTTGATGTGGTAAAGGCAGAAGTAAAGCAACAACTGGGTGAAAATTTCCAGGTGCTGGATCGTTTTGAGCAAAACAGGACACTTTATTCAACAATAAACCTCGAAAAGTGGGCCATTTATGGAATTTTTACCCTTATCCTACTGGTAGCAGCTTTTAATATGGTTGGAGCCCTCACTATGCTGGTGCTGGAAAAAAAGAAAGATATCCAGGTGTTGCAGGCCATGGGCGCCAGCAGACAGCTAATTCGAAAAATATTTATGGCAGAAGGCCTGGTTTTGGCAGGCATTGGCGCAATCAGCGGGATGATCCTTGCAATTACATTGTACTTCCTGCAGGTGAAATATAAACTGGTACCGCTTTCGGGTGAATCTTTTCTGATTGATTACTACCCGGTGAAGCTTGTATGGCAGGATTTTGTATTGGTCTCACTGACGGTTTTTACCATTGGGCTGCTGGCTTCATGGTTTCCTGCGTATAGGGCTTCAAGAGAACCGTTTGAGCTGCGCAACTGATCAAAATTGGTATGGTCTGCCACTATATCAGGCAGTATTCATCGTTTGACCAGGCTAGATTGTAATCACCGGGGATTTCAGGCAACGTACAGGTCGTTCAATCCGTAAAGATCAATAATCACCCAGGGTTTCAGGCAGTTGGGCGAGGGCTTTGGCAAGTTGATCATCATTGGGGGCAACACCATGCCAGTTGTGATCATTTTCCATAAAATCAATACCCTTTCCCATGATGGTATGCATCATGATGGCAATAGGCTTACCCTTTCCCGTTAGTGCTTTGGCTTCTTCCAGCGTAGCAACAACCTGGTCCATATCATTGCCATCCATTTCGAGGGTGGTCCATCCGAATACTTCAAACTTCTCACGGATATTTCCCAGTCCGATCACCTTGTTGGTAGGGCCGTCAATTTGTTGCCCGTTCCAGTCTATAGTAGAAATGAGGTTATCTACTTTATGATGGGCAGCAAACATTACGGCCTCCCATATCTGGCCTTCTTGTAATTCACCATCTCCATGGAGGGAAAAAACGGTATGATTGTCTTTGTCCAGCTTTTTTGCCAGGGCAACGCCGATGGATACACTCATTCCCTGCCCGAGTGAACCCGAAGCTATTCGTATACCAGGGAGATGTTCATGTGTGGCAGGATGTCCCTGCAGCCGGGAATTGAGTTTCCTGAATGTGGATAATTCAGCCACTGGAAAATACCCCGAACGTGCTAAAACTGAATAGAAAACCGGCGAAATATGCCCGTTGGACAGAAAAAACATATCCTCATTCTTACCTTCCATGCTGAATTCAGGATTATGCTTCATTACTTTGAAAAACAAGGCGGTAAAGAAATCTGTACAACCCAAAGAGCCGCCAGGGTGGCCACTTTGCACGGCATGCACCATCCTCACGATATCTCTTCTTACCTGCGATGAAATGTTCTCCAGACTTTCCATGTTCTTTTTTATTGTGCGGCAAAGCTAAAATTTATTAGATAAGTAAGGCAACAGAATTAAGGAAAACAGGGTCCGGCTTTTAATTACTGGTATAACTTGTTGAAATATACTATTCAGTTATATCATCCGTTATTACAAGACAGCCTCTTTCGTCAATGAAAATGACACATTACCAAATGGTGAAACCATCCAAATGTGTTTGATTCGTAGACATTTAGGCGTATTTTTGTCCCGAAACACTGGAAATCACTAATGGATAAAATATTACTAGGCACGGCAATTGCTTTTATTATCACATTTGCCGCAATACCTATCATCATCCAGGTGTCAAACGCGAAAAAATTATTCGATCATCCGGATGAACGAAAGATCCATATTTCACCTATTCCTTCTCTCGGTGGATTAGGTATTTTCGCCGGTTTTATTCTTGCCTGTCTATTCACCATCAGTTTATATAACGCTCCCGATTTTCAATATTTTTATGCAGCTACACTAATAATATTTTTTCTTGGACTTAAGGACGATATTCTGGTATTGTCGCCAATGAAAAAATTTATCGGGCAAATGCTTGCTGCTTTTCTTATTGTTTATAAAGGCGGACTTGTTCTGCACAGCATGCACGGATTTCTTGGTGTCTATGAATTGCCGGAAGCCTTCAGCCTTGCCTTTACTTACCTTACGCTCATTGTTATCATCAATTCGTTTAATTTGATAGATGGTGTTGACGGGTTAGCGGGAAGCCTCGGCCTGATGACCTCATTGATTTTTGGGATTTATTTTAAAAGCATCGGTGACGTTGAGTATGCCACACTCGCCTTCTGCCTGGGCGGAAGCATCATGGCATTCCTGATCTTCAATCATTCTCCTGCAAAAATATTTATGGGCGATACCGGTTCTTTATTGATCGGTATGGTAAATGCAATCATGGTGATCCATTTTATTAATGTTGCGGCCAATCCCGGATCTAATCTTCCAGTTGCATCAGCACCGGCAATGGGCTTTGCCATTCTGATGGTTCCGTTGTTTGATACGTTGCGGGTATTTGCATTGCGCATATTCAGCAGGAGATCACCGTTCTCGCCAGACAGAAACCATATTCATCACCTCATGATGGATAATGGAATGAGCCACTCCATGATCACATACTGTTGCGTGGGGGTAAATATTATTTTTGTGGCCATTGCCTATTATTTCCGTGCTGCCAATTGTACCATCCTTATTTTATCGCTGGTATCGCTAGCCTCATTGGCAACTGCTGTAATGTATTATACTGCACGGAAAAGAAAAGTACGCATTGATCAATTTGGAACTACACCTACAGCCATTACGTCGAAGATCCTTCAACTCAAGAACAAGTCGTTCAGCACTCCCGAACAGAACTAGCCACACGTTTTTTTTATATGTATGCGGTGCTTTCTTTAGCTTTGCAGCAATAAGTAATTAATGCTATGTCAGATGAATTAGTAAGCATAACAGACCAGGTCATGGACAGTATGAAAAAGGCGATTTCCCACCTGGAAACAGAATTGGTGAAAATCAGGGCCGGCAGGGCTACGCCTCAGATGCTGGATGGTATTGTAGTGGACTATTACGGCAATCCAACCCCCATCGGCCAGGTTGGGAACATCACCGTTGCGGATGCCAGGACCATCTTAATTCAGCCATGGGAAAAAAACATGCTTCAGCCTATTGAACGGTCGATCATAGCCGCAAACATTGGTATCAATCCTCAGAACGACGGATCCATCATACGTATGTTTCTTCCTCCGCTTACAGAAGAAAGGCGAAAGGAAATTGTCAAGCGTGTTCATGTGGAAGGAGAACATTCCAGAGTAGCCATCCGCAATATCAGGCGTGACGCCATTGAAGCGATTAAGAAATTGAAGAAGGACGGGTTGAGTGAAGACCTGGCGAAAGATTCGGAAGATGAAGTGCAGGAGATCACCAATCAGTATATTAACATCGTAGACAAACACCTGGCGTCAAAGGAAAAAGAGATCATGTCGGTGTGATCAGTTATTTATTCGCCAGCCACACTCCTCCCAGAATTATTCCCAGGCAAACTACCTGCAAAGGTGCGATGGATTCATGTGCGAGAAATCCCCAGAACAAGGCGACAAATGGAATTCCATAGGTCACCATCGACGCAAATAATATCCCTGCTCTTTTCATCAGCATATAAAAAAGGATGGACGCTATCGCTGTTCCAAATACACCCAGTATTGATGACGCTGATGTAGAATATATAAAACCTTCTGTGGCTGATTGCTGAAAATAACCGGTCATGAATAGAATGATCGCTGAAGGTATCGTGAGGGCAGAAAATGCAACCGCCGCAATAGACAGTGAGGGGATATGGGTAAGGTAGCGGCTAACCATATTCACGTTTATACCGTAACATACTGTGGCCAAAATAATAAAAAAAGCATAGTTCATGTTGTTGAACCTGATACCCTCCCTGCCTGAAATAAGCAGTAGTACCAGGCCTACAAAGCCAATGACCACGCCGATCCATTTTTTGATCGGAAGCCTGGACTGGAAGAACAGTGCCCCAATAACAATGGTGAATAGCGGTGTAAGTGCATTCATGATGCCGGCAAGGCCGCTATCCAAACGAGTTTCTGCAATGCAAAAAAGATAAGCAGGGAAGAAAGTGCCGAGTAGCCCGGATAATACTACCAACGGAAAATCTTTCCGGGGAAACTGTTTGATGGCTTTCAGGGCAAACGGCAGCAGCACCAATCCAGCACTGAGCAGGCGCAGAGACGCTACCTGGTAAGGCGTGAGGTGTTTCATGCCTTCTTTCATCAGGATGAATGAACTTCCCCAGATCAGTGACAGCAGGAAGAATAAACTCCATTGCAGGAGTCTCGGCTTGTTGAGTTTCATTATAAGATGGCAAAAGTCGAGGTTAGTATCCACAATTCTATACATATTCTTAAGATTTTGAACAGATAGAATTGGCCAAAGCGGTTTGGAGACCTTAGTTTTGCCAATCAAAAAAAAATTATGGGAATAGCCAAAGAATTTAGGGATTTCGCCATGCGCGGTAACGTTATGGACCTCGCGATAGGTGTGATCATAGGTGGTGCTTTTAATAAGATCGTGACTGCCATGGTGGAAGCTGTGATCATGCCAATCATTGGTATGGTAGCAGGCGATCCTAAAAAGTTTCATGATCTCGAATTGGGTGGTATTAAAATCGGTATCCTCATCCAGGCTTTATTGGATTTTGTGATTATAGCCTTTGTGCTTTTTCTAATCGTTAAAGCAATCAACAGTGTAAGGAAAAAAGCGGAACCGGTAATTCAAGCCCCAAACACTACGGAAATATTACTTTCTGAGATAAGGGATGAACTAAGGAAGAAGTAAACCGTTTTTCTAACTTCTTAATTGAACAAAGGAATTAAAGGCAGTCAGTCTTTTGCCCCATCCATCTTGAAATGGAATCAACAAACCAACATGAAAAATTTACTCCTTTTACTAACGGTGTTTACGGTTTTCACAGCTAATGCTCAGGATCCGGTTGTTAAGGAACTCAAAGATGCAGCTACAAAGACCCTCGGGGAAGATACGACCCATAAAGATGGTTGGAAACGAGGTGCCACCATAAATATTGGACTTGCGCAGGGTGGTACCAATAACTGGGCGGCGGGAGGTGAAAAATCTTCTTTTGCACTAAATGGCTACCTAAATGTGTTTGCAAACCTGAAAAGGGATAAGATTAAGTGGACGAATAACCTTGATCTTTTTTATGCGGTTATTAATACCACCTCACAAGGCATGCGTAAAAATGATGACAGGATCGACCTTTTCTCGAAGTATCTGTATATGGTGAAGCCAAAATTCGGGGTAGGCGTTGTAGGTACCTTCAGGACTCAGTTTACTGATGGATACAACTATGATGAAACGCCCAAGTTAAAAACGTCCGACTTTTTTGCGCCTGCATACCTGACCATAGCTCCGGGTGTGGATTGGCAGCCAAATGCTGATCTGAGTATTTTTGTGTCGCCTATTTCAGCCCGGTGGACCTTTGTGAGCAAAGGCAATATTGCGCTGGGTCCTGACTATGGGCTTGATTCCGGAAAAACATCTAGGTTTGAGGCAGGTGCCTACCTTTCGGCTGCATATAAAAAAGAGATTTTCAAAAACGTGGTCTACAAGGGCAGGCTGGACCTGTATTCAAATTATTTAGCTAACCCACAAAATATCGATGTATTCTGGACAAACCTTATTGGCATGAAAGTGAATAAGTGGTTAACAGTTACTTATAGCTTTGACCTCATCTACGACGATGATGTAAGAATTTTTGGTCCGGCACAAAACGCACCCCGGACCCAGACCAAAACACTACTTTCTGTAGGCTTTAGCGCGAAATTATAAATAAAGTATTGCTACCTTTAACGGGTCCCGCTGAAATTTTCAGCGGGACCTTACTTTATCTAAAACTCCCGCTGTGAATACTTCATACCAGATTAAACTTCCCCAGTTTGAAGGGCCATTTGACCTCCTGCTGTTTTTCATTGAAAGGGATGAACTCGACATCTATAACATTCCTATTACGCGGGTAATTAAGGACTTTATGGAATTTATCCATAAGTCGGATGAGTTGAATATTGAACTTAGCAGCGAATTCATTTTGTTTATTTCAACGCTGATGCGCATCAAGGCAAAAATGTTATTGCCAAGAAAGGAAGTTGATGAACTGGGTAATGAGATCGATCCCCGGCAGGAGTTGGTGGATAAAATTCTTGAATACAAAAGGTTTAAAGAAGCCTCAGCAAAACTTGCTGACCTTGAAGCAACACGCATGCTTATGGTAAAGCGTGGTAACCTGCAGAAAGAACTGTCCCTTCTTGGCGAAGAGGCCTCCGAAGGCACCGAGATTCAAACCATCACCCTGTATAAGTTGATGAAGGTTTTCGAAAAGGTGATGAACAGAATGTATGACCGTAACCACAAACCCCAGCACGTTGTTTACCGGTACAACTATACAATGGAAGACAGCCGTGAGTATATGATGACTACGGTAAATAAACAAAAGTCCATGGCCTTTGAAAACATATTTGAAGTTTGCACGGAGAGGATACATGCGATATTCCTGTTCCTGACCATTCTTGAACTTGTTCAGCAACAATATATTCATATCTTGATAGGGGAAGGGTCAAACAATTTTATTATTGAGTATAATGAAGAACATAGTACTCAAGCCGAATCCTGAAGTTTATGACAACACAAAGGAAATTGTTTCACATTTTTCCTTTGGCCCCTTTATACAATTTCTTAAGGACAGGATAGCTTCAAAGCCTGGCCACTCACCTGATCTGTATTCGTACATCATAGACCGCTTTGAAAAGCATCAGGATCTCTTAAAGCCCATAGAGGATCCCGGTATCCTCCAGCATCATGATGATCTCTTGCAGCTCGCCGCATCTTCATTGTTTTCCATTACATCTACAGTAGATAATGAATATTATCACATCAGTAGTCCGTACAGTTTTGAAATAGTTTATCAGTCGCACCCTCATAATATTTATTTCCAGCACAGCGATCAAGGGTATATTATATTCAATAAAGAACTGTCTTTTGAAAAAATGCAGAAGGAACAGGTGTTCCTCGCTTACCGGCTCATCTTTAAAAAATTTTATCATCACGGATTAGCGGGAACAGATAAAAACGCCTACGCCATTTCCCTCGAAAGCGAAAACGATTTAAAATATTTCCGCATGTTCCTTGACGAAAGTTTCATCGACGTGCACCTCCATGGCGAACTCCCACCTTTTCCACAGGAGGCCATAGGCCCTTTGCAAATGATCCGGGATATGACCCTGCTTCGCCATTTACTTCCTCTGCGGCTGTTTCAGTTTGAAGGTTTTTTATTGAGAAGGGTAAGCGATATTACGTATGAACAAACTGTTATAGATGTCAAAAATGCATTGATAGAAATGCATACCGATGAGTTTACTGGCTATGAGAAATTGCAGGTCAGCGTAGAAACACTGTTGAGCCACAGGGAGGCTGAAATCAGTATTATTCCCTTCAATGTATTGAATGACAAATTTATTTTGTCTGAGCAGTATGCTATACGGAGCCTCATGCTCAAAAGGATGGACCGTAACGACGAAAAAGAACAATTGTATAACAGGTTAGGACACATCCTTACCGAAAACAGGAATGACCTGGTATTCGAGGATCTTGCTAATAATGTTTCACCATCACTGTTAGGGAGAGGTGTTTCACTAATACCTTTTACGCATTATTTGATCCATCCCCTGTATGATAAATCCATGTTGCTTGGGATGATAGAGATTGCGTTCAACGACACAGAGAACAGGCAGCAGATGTTGCAAAAACTGAATGCCATCGAACCTTACCTCGTACTTGCCATGCGCAGCAGTATCAGGAATTTTCACAGTCATCTTGACAAAATTGTAAAAGAAAGTTTTACCGCTTTGCAACCCTCTGTTGAATGGAAGTTCGCTGAAAAGGCCTGGCAATATATGCGTGCCATGGAAAACAATGAAATAGCAGAAATGGATACGGTAGTGTTTGACGCAGTTTATCCATTGTATGGGATGGTTGATATACGCAATTCTTCAACGGAAAGAAGTCGTTGCATACAGAACGACCTCTTGCAACAGTTGGAATTTATTGCTGAAACGATAACCCGCATGAAGCAGTATACAAAAAAGGAAGACAATGATTACCTGAATAATTTGTTGTTCAAGAACATGACGATGAGGGAAAGGGTGATAGATGTTCTACTGGCGGAAGACGAATTTCGGGTAACCGAATATTTGGAGCATGAGATTAAATCATTGTTCAGGCATTTTTCGCACGACAAGATTGAGGTCGTTAAAATTGCCCATGAATATATGCAGTCTGTAGATACAGAGCGGGGTCACTTGTATCGTAACCGTCGTGACTTTGATGAAACACTTGACATCATCAACGGGTCGATCGCGAAATACCTGGAGGCGGAAGAACAGAAAATACAAAAATTCTATCCTCATTATTTTGAAAAATTCAAGTCTGACGGATTTGAGTACAATATTTACATCGGCGAATCCATTGCGAAGAATAAGCCCTTTGATTATTTATATCTGAAGAACCTCAGGTTGTGGCAATTATCGTCTATGGCTGAGATCACAAGGTTAACCCATAATTTGTTAGGTGGTCTTAAAATACCGTTACAGACCACGCAATTAATACTAGCCCATTCTAATCCCATATGTATTACGTTTCGGAAAGACGAAAGAAAGTTTGATGTAGAGGGCGGAGTAAATATTCGGTATGAAGTGATCAAGAAGCGGATAGACAAAGTAAGGATACGTGAAACGGGGGAGCGCCTCACGCAGCCCGCAAAAATTGCCATTGTTTACACTCAGGTGAAGGAATCAGAAGAGTATGATGAATATATCCATTACCTCATCAGGAAAGGTTTACTTCATAGTGAGGTGGAAAAATTTGAACTGGAAGATGTCCAGGGAATAAGTGGTCTGAAAGCGATCAGGGTGTCGGTTGTGTTGAAATAGCCGTTGCAGGTTTGTAAGGGAATCTTAGAATGTTCGCTATAGATTCTCCTGCTTCATTGGAAATATACATATCGCCGTTTGGTGCAAACGTGATTCCTTCGGGCTGCCGGAAAATCTTTTTGGGTAATTTAAAGGCTGCATTAATCTGTCCTTCTTTCATGATGATCAGCAACCGGTCATTAATGGAAACTATATATAGTTCTCCTGTAAGGGGATGAATAGCCGCTGCAGAGGGTTTCATGGTCACGCCGGGTTTTCCGACTACGTTAACCAGGGCCATTGTATCCGGAGCGTAATGAGGATCGAACACAAACTGAGAATTCGTGGTATCAAGGTAATAAGCCGGAATTTTTCCTTGCGGATAACTGACACACTGTTTACAAAGGATGACCGTTTTTTTGGTTGCCGGGTCAAAAAATATAGTTTCGTATTCATCACCTTTTGTCGGGTATTCATATTCGTTTACCTGGAAACTATCGGTGAAAGGCTGCGAAACCCGTAAAACCTTACCATTACTTTTAAGGGTGTACCAGTACTGACCGTCAAAACACAAATCTTCAAAATCTCCTTTTTTGGTGAATTTGAATGACCTAACGCTGGATTTATTTTCCAGGTCAACAATGTACATTTTTCCCTCTTCATCATTCAGCGTATAGATGAGGCGTTGGTCAGGGATATATATGATCCCGGAAATTTCGTCAAGGTCTTCCTGCATCAGGAATTTTTCCGGGATGGATAAATCATAACCGGGCGGACTTTCAACTATTTCCTTTTGCTTTGCATTTCCCGTACAGGAACAAAATAGAACAGATAAGAAGGCGATATGCAGGTATTTCATGGTGTTAATAAAAGTATTGAATATTATTGTATATTAATCTCCGCTAAAATCAATTAATGCAACTTGATGTACTTCTCGCTGAAACGGAAAATACCGTAGAAGCTATGTTCAGGGACCGCCAGGATCCAAGGTTGGTTTATCACAATGCGCAACATACCAGGGATGTAGTTTCAGCTATCATCACCATATGTGGTGAATATGGACTGGACGAAAAAGAACGCTTTCCTATTGTGGCAGCGGGATGGTTCCACGATACCGGCTACCTGGTTAGTGGGCCGGAAAATCATGAGCAGGTGAGTACAGGCATCGCGCAGGAATTCTATAGTAAAAGAGGCGTAGACCAGGAAACGATGGAGATAATTAGTGGTTGTATCATGGCCACAAAAGTGCCACAGCATCCGCATAATCTGCATGAACAGATCATTTGCGATGCGGATTTATATCATTTTGCAAAACCTGGTTTTCTTGAAAAGAGTAAATGGTTGAAGAAAGAAAATGAACTTTTTACCGGCAAAGAAATGACCGGTAGTGAATGGCGTGCGGTGACCATTGGATTTATGCTGGGGCATACCTACTTCACTGATTTCGCACTACGTGAACTTGCTCCTCAAAAAGCTGAATACCTTGCCCAACTGCAGAAAAAGCAGTATAAGAAACTTGCACAGACCGACACTGGTAATGCGGGAAATGCTACTGGTGGCACTGATGTGGAAGCACTGGATAGAAATGCGGTAGGTGTGGCTGGTCAAAACAGCGTTTTGCCAGTTAAAGCCACCAAGGTTCCAAAAAATAAAAAGACTAAAGGAGATAAAGAAGAAACGCCGACGCGAGGGGTGGAAACACTATTCAGGCTCACTTCGAAGAATCATATGGATATGAGTGCCATGGCAGATTCAAAAGCGGGCATTATGATCTCTGTTAATTCTATCATTATCTCCGTAATACTTACGGTATTGATGCGTAAACTGGAAGATTACCCGCACCTTATCATACCCACCATTATATTGCTCTTAGTGAACATCACAACCATCATATTTTCCGTGCTGGCCACACGTCCAAAAATACTTAACGGACAGTTTTCACAGGAAGACATCGATCAACGGAAGATCAATCTTCTTTTCTTCGGACACTTTTCCCGGATGCCGCTCGAAGCTTACCAGGAAGGCATCAAACAAATGCTCAATGACAAGGAATACCTGTATTCAAGCCTGGTAAAGGACATTTATTACCTGGGTGTGGTATTAGGAAGAAAATACCGTTTTTTGAGAATATCATACACCATTTTCATGTATGGACTTATCCTTGCTGTTGTAGCATTTGGAGTTGCCTTGTGGTGGAACCATGCATAATAGGTCATCATTGACCAGTTAAGCGAAGAACGATTGGCCCGTTTGAACACAGCTTTCTTTAATGGTTCTATTGAAATTGGTTCACTTCAACCAGGTCCTTCATCATTTCCCTGACCGTATCCTCTATGCCTGCTGCATCGTACCCGCACTCGCGATGTAATTCTTTCAGCGTTCCGTGTTCGATCAACCTGTCAGGTATACCGAGCATTTTTACTTCTGCATGATAACCATTGGCAGCCATGAATTCCAAGACTGCAGATCCCAATCCACCTATTACTGTACCGTCTTCAACGGTAATGATCTTACTATAAGAAGAGAACACTTCGTGCAATAATTTTTCATCAATCGGTTTTACAAAACGCATGTCATAGTGTGCTGGCGTTATGCCATAAGTTTTCAGGTTGCGTATTGCGGCTGCGGCGAAATTGCCAGGATGACCCAGGCTTAAGATAGCAATGGTCTGTCCATCTTTAAGTTTCCGTCCCGTGCCAATGGTAATTTCTTTCATTTCCGTCCTCCATTCTGCCAAAACCCCTTCACCACGGGGATAGCGGATGACCAATGGGCTTCTCATACTATCGAGCTGCGCCGTAAACATCAGGTTGCGCAATTCACTTTCATTCATGGGTGCGCTGATTACCATATTGGGTATGCAACGGAAGAAAGGAATATCGTATGCACCGTGGTGTGTTGGTCCGTCTTCGCCAACGAGGCCTGCCCTGTCGAGGCAAAATATAACCGGCAGGTTTTGAATCGCAACATCGTGAACGGCTTGATCGAAGGCCCTTTGCATGAATGACGAATAGATATTGCAGTATACACGCATTCCTTGCGTGGCCATACCTGCGCTAAGGGTAACGGCATGTTGTTCGCAGATGCCGACATCTATCGCACGTGCAGGCATTTTTTCCATCATAAACTTTAGCGAAGAACCTGAAGGCATAGCAGGAGTTATGCCCATGATCATGGGATTTTTTTCGGCCAATTCTATGATAGTATGGCCGAAGACATCCTGGTACTTTGGTGGTTGTGGCGTATCAAATTTTTTCTTGTAGATCTCGCCTGTCACCTTATCAAATAATCCTGGTGCATGCCATTTGGTCTGGTCAAGTTCGGCGAGTGCATAGCCCTTACCCTTGACCGTTATGATGTGCAGTAATTTAGGACCGGGTATATTTTTAAGATCCTGCAGCGTATCAACCAGCTTGGTAATATTGTGTCCGTCTATAGGCCCAAAATACCTGAGCTTCATAGCCTCGAAAAGATTACTGCTTTGGCTGATAAATCCTTTTACTGAGTGCTCCAGCTTGCTGGCCATTTCCCGGGTAAAAGTTTTTCCTACCGGAAGTTTTCCCAGTGCTTTCCAGATATCACCCTTCAGTTTATTATAGGTCTGGGAAGTGGTAATGTCTGTGAGGTATTCTTTCAGTGCGCCAACATTGGGGTCTATGCTCATGCAATTATCATTCAGGATGATAATTGCATTGGTGTCAGAAACACCTGCATGGTTCATGGCTTCGAATGCCATGCCAGCGGTCATAGCCCCGTCACCAATGATGGCAACACATTGCCTGTTGGTTTCGCCTTTTTGCTTTGCTGCAATCGCCATTCCCAGTGCAGCAGATATAGAGGTGGAGGAGTGACCAACGCCAAAGGTATCGTATTCGCTTTCGGTTCTTTTCGGAAATCCGCTAAGGCCTTTATATTTTCTGTTGGTGTAAAAGTTATCTTTTCTTCCGGTAAGTATTTTGTGACCGTATGCCTGGTGACCCACATCCCATACCAACTGGTCATAAGGTGTATTGAATACGTAGTGAAGTGCAACGGTTAGTTCCACCACCCCAAGACTGGCACCGAAATGGCCGCCCTGTACGCTCACTACATCAATAATATATTGCCGGAGTTCATCGCATACCTGGTGGAGTTGTTCCTTACCCAGCTTTTTGAGATCGTCCGGATTATTGATTTGTTGTAACAGAGGGCCAGCCTTGTATTCCATGAAGCCTGCATTAATGATTAGAGGGTACGAAATTACACAAACCTCTGTGGTTGTGTAATGTAAAGTACAGTAAAATCTAACAATTAATTAAGCTTAAGGTTCTGCCCAACTTACTGTTTAATGACCTTTAAGGTTTCGGATGCCGAGCTGCCATTGCTAAGTTTGATAAAGTAGAGCCCGGTAGCCAGTTGCTGCACTGGAATTTTAACCAGGTTGTCTCCGGTCATCAGCGTCTGCTTGCGGCTAACCAATACCTGTCCGGCTCCATTGATGATCTGGATATCGAGATCTTCTTTTTTGGATACGGTCGCGGTTATCCTGATCTCATCATTTACGGGGTTACCATTAAGCTGAAAGGAATGTCCAACCTGCAAACTACTCACTTTTCTGACCGGTGAATACTTCGCCCTATGGTCATTGGAGCCCATCAGAAGCCTGAAATAAACCAGTTCGCTGTTTTCCATCTCGTAGTGGATGTTTTGGTTAACGGCTGTATTATTGAACGTGAGTGATGTGATCGGGTAGAAGTCTTTTCCGTTCACACTGCCTTCCAGGATTATTTCGGATAGTTCATCAGCACCGGAAATGGTAGCGTCAAACGATGTGATTTTGGTTCGGGCAACGGTAAACGATTCCAGGTTAAATGCAAGCGGAAGGCAAGGCCCGATATTGAAAACGAAGTTTTTAAAGCTGCATCCCTGAACCGGGCCGATGTTGATGGCATAGGATCCCAATGGAAGTGGACCGATAACAAGGTCAGGTGCCGTAAAATCCTGGCCGGTTGTATAAGTATCTACAAGTGTATAGACTCCATCAAGATCTTCATCCTTTGCGAGGATATAATCCAGCGGGAAATAGAAAGAAGGATTGGAATTATTGACGATAAACCGCGCTGTGCCGCCGGTACAGTTAAGTTCTTCCGTAATGAACATGGAAACGGAAAAAACACTTGTTTCACCCGGTGTATTGTTGGTAGCTCCACCAGATTGTTGTGTGTCTTTAACCCATCCGCAGTCACCATCCAGCTTACGTGCAATAGAGTTTCCACGTCCGGCTGATTCACCAATGGTTTCGTAATTGACACCCATCACGTCGAGGTTAAATCTTCTCGGAGGACAAAGTCCGCCCATGGAACTCGAGAGTATGGTCGAAGAAGGTTCTGCCGGGATGCCCCTGGCAACGGCATCAACGACTACGCCGCCGGGTGTCATGAGTACCATTTGTTCAGTGGCAAAACCTCCATCTGTCATAAAGCCATCACCCGTTGTGGGAATAGGGGCGTTTGTACAGCCGCAGGTGTTCCAGTTGAGGTTCGCTACGATTGGTCTGCTGATATTCGCACAAGGTGCTGGAATGAATGATTGTCCGGATAATACAAAAAACTGACCTGGTTGAATTACCGTACCGGGGGGGATAGTGATAGCATAATCCCCGTCTGAAAGGATATAACATCCAATATTTACAGGTCCGGGGCCCATGTTGAACAGTTCAACAAATTCAGCTGTGGTGCCGCAGGCGTTTCCGGGCCAGGGCAACATTTCGTTGATCACCACCCGGCCATATTGCGCCTTTGCCGATCCTAATAACAAGATCGTCAAAGTGATATGGATGCTTTTAAGGATAATCTGCTTTTTCATGGGTTGGGTTTATGCTGGACTATTGACTACTTAACGCTTAACGGGGTATAAAAATTTCATGGCTAATGATGAAAATACCCTTGGTAATAACCCGATAAAATGGCCGACGGGCAGGATATTTCGCCATCCCTACAAAATCATTACTTTGGGAATAGCAAAATCGTAGATTTAAGTACTTATATGCCAACAGTTTTTAACCGGGTTCCGAAGTATTGGCTGTTCCAGGCAGTAGGCTGGGGACTGTTTTTACTGATCAATACCTTTTTTGCCATAACATTCGAAAAATTCAACGTTTCTCTCGCCGGAAGGCTGGTTGTTTTTGTCGGAATGGGCCTGCTATTCTCACACCTTATGAGGATGGTTATTATCCGTCTCGGCATCCTCAGCAGGTCTCTGAATGAACAAATACTTGGATTTCTTGCCGTAACTATATTTTTTGCGCTGGTGATCGGTGGGCTTGATTCCATGATTACCAAATACTTACGCATCGACCGGGAAAAGGAGATCAGCGGTTCACTGGAACTACTGAGCAATACGTTTATAGCCTTTGTTTACCTCTTCCTGTGGAACATGATTTATTTCATTTACCATTATATCGATAAATCAAGGAAGCAGCAGTTTGATACCCTCAAATTGCAGGCGCTGGTAAAGGAACTTGAACTAAAGACCATAAAGTCACACATCAACCCGCATTTTATTTTCAATGCGCTTAATAGCATCCGTGCACTCATTGATGAAAATCCTTCCCGGGCAAGGGACGCCATAACAGAGCTTAGCAATATCCTCAGGAGCAGTATGCAGGCAGAGAATATTGAAACCGTACCATTGCTCAGGGAACTGGGAATTGTAAGAGATTACCTGGCCCTTGAACACATCAGGTTTGAAGACAGGCTGCAGGTAGAATATGAGATCGATGAAGATACCCTCAACCAACCTGTTCCTTACATGATGCTTCAGACATTGGTGGAGAATGCCATTAAGCATGGGATCAGTAAAAATCTTAATGGCGGAATAATCAGGATTATTTCCGATTTTAAGGATGACCATCACGAACTGATCGTGAAAAATACCGGAACGCTTAATGGCGTCCTGAATAAGGAAGGGTTTGGCATACAGAGTACGGATAACCGGTTAAGCCTTCTTTTTGGTGCAAATGCTACATTTGAAATACAGGATACCCCTGAGAATATGGTAGAGGCCAAAGTCAAAATACCTATTCATACTTAACCTAATGTATAACCGATAAATAAACCAACGTCAATGACAAAGAAAGCAATTATCATCGATGATGAACGGCTGGCGAGAAATGAATTGCGTAAACTACTTTCCGATCATTCGGAGATAGAGATCATTGCCGAAGCGGCAAATGCAGAAGAGGGAAAACAAAAGATTGAAGAGCTTCAGCCAGACCTCATTTTTCTTGATATACAGATGCCGGGCAAAACGGGTTTTGATCTGCTCACCGAACTTGAACGTGCCCCTCATGTTATTTTTACCACTGCTTATGACGAATATGCGCTCAAAGCATTTGAAGTGAATGCGCTTGATTATCTGCTCAAGCCAGTAGAGCCAAAACGACTCGCTGATGCTTTGCTTAAGCTGGAAAATATCGACGAAAAAGAAAATACTAATGGTGGTGACAATAGTATTCCCCAACGCGGCATACTCACTGATCACGACCAGGTTTTTGTAAAGGATGGTGAACGGTGTTGGTTTGTAAAATTAGCGGATATCAGGCTATTCGAATCTGTGGGTAACTACGCAAAAGTGTATTTCAGCGGCAATAAACCCCTCATCTTAAAATCCCTCAACGCACTGGAAGAAAGGCTTGATGAAAAGGTTTTTTTCCGCGCGAACCGAAAACACATAGTAAACCTTAGAATGATCGAAAAAGTTGAGCCCTATTTCAATGGGGGATTATTATTGGAGATCAAGGGTGGGGAAAAAGTTGAAGTAAGCCGCAGGCAGGCGGTTAAATTTAAGGAGATGATGAGCCTTTAAAATTTACGCATGGGCAGAGCCCACGCGTAAATTTTAAATTAGATAATTGGCAAATGTGAATAATGTGGGAATGGAAATGCACAAACCCCAATGACGGTTTCATTAATTGAATTTCGCCAATACATTTCCCATTTCTATCCTGATCTCTTCGTTACAAAGATTGCCTATGCTTCCTTCATGGGTATGATGAAGGCCCTTTGAAATATCATAATTAAATTCCCCTTTGTTGATCATATTGCCCACCTGCTGATAAGCATCCCTGAAACTGATGCCCTGGTTTACCAGCTCATTAACGGCCTCAACACTGAACAGATACTTATACTGTTCATCTTCCAGGATATTTTCTTTTACTTTAATGGCAGACAACATTACCTGCATCAATTGCAGACACGAACGTAATTCCGATATCGCCGGAAATATGATCTCTTTGGTAAGCTGCATTTCACGATGATACCCAGACGGCAAATTGGTCGTAAGCAGGCTTAACTCATTGGGTACGGATTGCAACCGGTTACACTTGCCGCGGATCAATTCAAAAACATCAGGATTTTTTTTATGCGGCATGATGCTGCTTCCTGTCGTCAGGCTTTCAGGAAAACTGATAAATCCAAAATTCTGATTCATATACAGGCAGCAGTCCATCGACAATTTTGCCAGTGTTGAAGCGATACTGCTGAATGCCATGGCAGTAAGCTTTTCCGTTTTACCGCGTGTCATCTGCGCATATGCCGAATTCCAGTTTAATGTATTAAAATCCAGTAATGCTGTTGTTCTTTTTCGGGACAGCGGAAACGATGAGCCGAAACCGGCACCGCTACCCAATGGATTCTTATTCGCCACGGCATAGGCTGCTGCGAGCATTTCCAGATCATCTATAAGGCTTTCTGCATATGACCCAAACCACAATCCAAACGACGATGGCATGGCCAATTGAAGATGCGTATACCCAGGCAACAAATGATTCGCATACTTGCCACTTTGTTCCAACAATAAATGAAACAGGTCGAGTACATCCAACTTAACCTCTGTAATGCTTTCCCGCAGGAATAGTTTTATGTCAACTGCCACCTGGTCGTTCCTGCTGCGGCCACTATGTATTTTTTTTCCGGCTTCGCCGATCCTTTCCGTAAGCATAAATTCAACCTGGCTGTGCACATCCTCAATGCCTTCCTGGATGATGAAATTTCCCTGGCTGATGATTCCTGAAATTTCCATTAATCCCTGTATAGCTATTGCAGCTTCATCGGGAGTCATAAGCCCGCATTCTCCAAGCATTTTTACGTGTGCAATGGAACCCTGAACATCATATTTGGCAAGCATGAGATCAAACTCACGGTCACGACCAACCGTAAAACTGTCCACCAGCGCCGAAATTTCGGTATTTTCTTTCTGCCAGAGTTTCATGAATAATTTTTTTAACCGTTACTTTTAGTTGATGCGGCTGATTCCCCAAAGCTGCCACAACGCGTTGTTGTTAAGTAGCCAGACATAATGCCTGATCTTGCTAACTATTTCCTGCCAGCATTTAGAAATCTACCTGACTACTTTTTCGACCAACTTAATATACAGATCTATGCCTTCCCTGATTTCTTCAGTAAATATAAACTCATCTGCGGAATGACTTCGGGCTGAATCACCGGGACCCATTTTGAGCGCAGGAAAAGGCATCAGTGCCTTATCTGATGTTGTTGGTGATCCATAGGTGGTTCTCCCAAGGCTCAATCCGGCTTTTACCAGCGGATGATCTTCAGCAATCATGGTTGATCGCAACCGCAGGCTCCGTGGGGTGAAATCACACTGAACATGTTTACTGATCACGTCAAGGACATCTTCGAAACAATAGTGTTCATTTATCCTAATGTCGACAATAAACCTGCATTCTCCGGGAACTACATTGTGTGCTTTATTTTCTGTTTCAATAGAGGTAACACTCATTTTTACCGGGCCCAATAAAGGCGAAACTAACGGGAACTGGTATCCGTTAAACCAGCCAATATCTTTGATCGCAAGGGTGATTGCATTTTTGCCTTCATTCCTTGCGGCATGGCCAACCTTACCATATGAAACAGCATCAAGTACCAGCAGGCCTCTTTCTGCGACAGCCATCTGCATTAATGTTGGTTCACCTACTATGGCTGCATGGACAGGTGGCATGAATTTTAGCGCATGTTCAATACCGTTAGATCCGGAAATTTCCTCTTCTGCTGTAGCCGCAAAAGCAATATTGTGATTCAGTCCTTCCTGGTCATGAAAATGAAGAAAGCATGCAAGCAATGCAACTAGCGGACCTCCGGCATCATTGCTTCCGAGACCAAAGAGTTTTCCTTCTTTCTCGATGGGATCAAAGGGGTCAACTGTATAGGATCTGTTTGGCTTTACGGTGTCATGATGAGAGTTAAGAAGCAGGGTTTGTTTAGATGCATCATAGTGCTTATTGACGGCAAAAATATTATTTCCCACCTGGCTGTGCTCTATTCGTTTAAGTGCCAGAAACCTTGCCAAAGCCCCTGCTGTAGCATGTTCCTCTTTGCTATAAGAAGGTATGGTAATCAGTTCTTTTAACAGGCCAACTGCCTCACTGTATAATATGGACAGTTTCTCATTCATGACAAATGGTTGTGCCACCGTTTCCGGAGGTGAGGTTATGCAATGCTTCCGCTTTTCCGATGATCACTTTATGGACACCAGCTCCGATCGCTGCAAAAGCGTTGTCGATTTTTGGAATCATACCCGCAAAGATTTTTTGTTGATCCCGGTAAGCTGCATATTGTTCAGGATTGAGGGAAGGAATGACCGATGTTTCATCATCCACATCCAACAAAACACCAGGCTTTTCAAATGTATACACCAGTTCCACATAGTAGTACCCCGACAGCGAAGTTGCAATGGATTGTGCGATTGTATCGGCATTGGTGTTCAACAGCTGACCATGCTGGTCGTGGGTCACCGGAGCCACAACAAGGGTAAGATTTAGTTGTAGGAGGGAGTTGATGAAATCATGGTTTACTTCATCTATATCTCCCACAAAACCATAGTCAATGTTATTGGAAATGCGGCGATGAGCTCGGATCATTGATGCGTCTGCACCGCATAGCCCAATAGCGTTAGTTCCGTTCGACTGTAACAGGACGACAATATTTTTATTAATGTATCCCGCATAGACCATGGTGATAATCTTCAGCGTTTCGGCATCAGTTATCCGTCGCCCATCTACCATATGCTGCGGTATTTGCAGTTCTGCAGCTAGCTTTGTGGCAAGTTTTCCGCCTCCGTGCACCAATATTTTTTTTCCCTGCAGGGCAGAAAAATCGCGCAGGAATTCAGTGAGGCGACGGTCATCATCGATCACGTTTCCTCCTATCTTGATGACGTATAATTTTTCCTTTGAGTTCATCATGTAGCGGATTGAAGGATAGAACTGAGTACTGCCTGGGCGGCCCATATGCGGTTGGATGCTTCAAGTGTTACCAGGCTGTTGGGTCCGTCAAGGACTTCATCACTAAGTTCCACATTTCTGCGAACCGGAAGGCAATGCATCACCCGGGCATTGTTTGTTGGGGCAAGTTTTTCAGGTGTGAGCATCCAACCTGGATCATTACAATATATTTTACCATAATCCTGGTAGGTGCTCCAGTTCTTTACGTATACAAAGTCTGCCCCTTCCAGTGCTTTGTCCTGATCGTATTCGATTTGTGCTCCGGTGGTGTACTTGATGTCAAGTTCGTAGTCTTCGGGATGGGTGATCACAAAATCTGCTTTACCCCAGGCATTCACCCATTGGGAAAAACTGTTTGCCACACATTGAGGTAATGGTTTTACATGCGGTGCCCAGGTAAGTACCACTTTTGGTTTCCTGCTTAAGGATAATGCTGACAGGGTTTCCGTTATGGTAATAATATCTGTAAGGCTTTGCAATGGATGTAGTGTGGCACTTTCAAGGCTTACCACAGGAATCCCTGAATAACGGATGAATTGTTTTATATAAAGTTCGCTGTAATCATCGTCTTTATTATTCAGCGATGGAAAAGTTCTTATGGCGAGAATGTCAAAGTATTTGCCAAAAATAGGCGCTGCATCTTTTACATGCTCCACAGTATTTCCACTCATGATGGCTTCGTCTTCGAATTCCAGTGCCCAGCCTTCCTGACCAACGTTAAATAAAATAGCTTCCATGCCCAGGTTCTGAGCGGCAATCTGCGTACTTAAGCGGGTGCGCATACTTGGGTTAAGGAAGAGGCAGCCAATTCTTTTGTGCGTACCCAACCCGCTATCCCTGAAAGGGTTGCTTTTATAGTCAAGGGCTTTGCGGACCAGTTCATCAATGTTTCCGGCATCATCAACCGAAATGAAATTTCTCATGTATGAAAAGAGTTGGTGGTTGAGAGAATGGCGTCGATTTCTTCCAGCAGTGAGTCAATAAATTGTTCAGCATCTTTTTGCCTTAAGGCCAGCGATGGCAGTAGCCTGATCACATTGGGTTTCGCTTCACCGGTGAAAATCTTTTGCTTCCAAAGCAAATTTTTCCTCAGGTCTTTCAACGTTTCCGGTACATCGAACCCTATCATCAATCCACGTCCACGCACGTTTTTTAAATGCGGGATAGAGCGAAGTTTTTCCATCAGGTAGGAGCCTGTGGCGACAGCATTTTCCATCAGTGCTTCCTGTTCCATGACCTCTAATACTGCAAGTGCTGCTGCACAGGCCAGGTGGTTACCGCCAAAGGTGGTGCCCAGCATAAAATGTTTTGGTGCAATCTGCGGAGCGATCAAAATACCAGCAACGGGAAATCCGTTACCCATACCCTTTGCCATGGAATAAATATCCGCATTCACACCTGCGTAGTCGTGGCTGAAAAATTTACCGCTTCTGCCATATCCGCATTGTATGCTGTCGGCTATATAAACCGCTCCATATTCAGTGCAAAGTTTGCGGATCAATTGTAAGAATTCATCACTGGCAACATTTATGCCCCCTACGCCCTGAATGCCTTCAATAATAACCGCAGCAACGCTATTCCCTTCTTTGCTGAAATAATTTTCCAGTGCTTCTTTTTCATTAAATGGGAGAAAGGTTATGTTTTCTGTCTGGTTTACCGGTGCAATTAATGCAGGGTTATCGGTTGCTGCCACTGCCAGTGAAGTTCGTCCATGAAATGCTTTGGAAAAGGCGATGATCTTTTTTCTGCCCGTGTAGAAAGAAGCAAGCTTCATAGCGTTTTCATTGGCTTCTGCTCCCGAGTTGCATAGGAATAGCTGATAGTCGCTTTTACCACTAACCTTACCCAGCATATCAGCCAGTTCCTGCTGCATGGGTATTCTTATGGAATTTGAATAGAAAGCGACTTTATTCAACTGCTCGGTTATTCTGCTCACATAGTGCGGATGGGTATGACCGATACTGATCACTGCATGCCCTCCGTAGAGATCCAAATATTGTTCTCCTTTTTCATCCCATACATAGGATCCTTTCGCTTTGGTAATGGTGATATCATTGATGGGGTAAACGTCAAATAATTTCATGTCGATGGTTTTAAAAGTATCCTGCCTTGAGTTGTAAACCTGACCATTCATCCTTACCGAACATCAGGTTCATATTTTGGACAGCCTGGCCTGAGGCACCTTTCAACAGGTTATCAATAATAGAATGAACAACGAGTTTGGTACCTACTTTTTCCGGGTGGATCAGGCATTTATTGGTATTGACCACCTGCTTCAGGAATATGGTGTCACGCGATACGGTGGTAAAGGGGTGTGTTGCATAAAAATCATCATACAATGAAAATATTTCAGCCTGTTTCAAGTTTGATGTAACCATTGAACTAATGAAAATACCTCGAGTAAAGTCGCCCCTCCAGGGAATAAAGTTTATCTCTATATCTTTCCCGGTCTGCAGTTGTGCAAGACTTTCACTGATCTCGTGCAGGTGTTGGTGAGTAAGTGTTTTATAAGCCTGGATATTATTTGCGCGCCAGCTAAAGTGAGATGTAGTACTCAGGCTTTGTCCGGCACCCGTGGACCCGGTTATGCCGGTAATATTAACCTCTTCCAGCAATCCTGCATTGGCAAGTGGCAATAGTCCGAGTTGGATGGCAGTAGCAAAACATCCCGGGTTGGCAATGTTTGAGGCGATAGCAATGTTGTCCCTGTTTAGTTCGGGCAATCCGTATACAAACTTACGTCCATGGCTACCTGCTCCTGCATGCAGCCTGAAGTCCTGGGATAGATCAATGATCTTTATATGGTCTGAAATCTTGTTTTCATCGAGATATTTAGAAGCTTCCCCGTGACCCACACAAAGAAACAATACGTCAATATCAGAAGATGGTGAATCCGTGAACTTCATATCTGTTTCACCGATCAGGTCACCATGTACTTTATACAATGGGTTTCCCGCATTGCTGTTACTCTGCACGAAACTGATCTCAGCCCCTGGATGATGGAGTAATATCCTGATCAGTTCACCCCCGGTGTATCCGGCACCCCCGACTATTCCTGCTTTGATCATAACAATTAGGTATTATCCTGTTGAATGAAGTTCCAGATGGCGGTCTGGTTTCCGAATATCCTGCTAAATCCACGCACGTCCTGCCCGGTAAAACCACTATTCATTTCACCATATTTTCCAAACTTACTGCTCATCAGGTCGAAAGGTGACTCAATGCCGGTTATTTGGAAACGATATGGCATCAGCCTGACAAACACCGTTCCGGTTACGCATGATTGTGAGTTCGTTAAAAAGGCCTCAATGTCTCTCATTACAGGATCCAGTATTTGTCCCTCATGGAGCCAGTTTCCATAGAACTGTGCCAGCTGGTCTTTCCAGTTTAGCTGCCATTTGGTGAGCACATGTTTTTCCAGTGCGTGGTGCCCTTTGATGATCACCATTGGTGCTGCTGCTTCAAAGCCCACCCGTCCTTTTATGCCAATAATAGTGTCGCCAACGTGAATATCCCTTCCAATACCGTAAGGTCCGGCAATGGCCTGTAACCATTGTATGGCTTCCGTGGGGTGGTTAAAAACTACGTCGTTTATTGCGATAAGTTCACCTTTAGCGAAGCGCAACTTTACGTCTTCTTCTTTTCCATCATTTGTCATCTGTGTGGGCCAAGCCGTATCGGGCAGCATACCATTGGAGTTCAGGGTTTCTTTACCGCCAACGCTTGTGCCCCAGAGGCCTTTATTAATGGAATATTGAGCCTTTTCAAAATTCATCTCCACACCCTTTGTTTTCAGGTATGAAATTTCTGCTTCGCGGGATAACTTAAGGTCACGGATAGGTGTGATAATGTCCACTTCAGGAATCATGATATGAAAGATCATGTCAAACCTCACCTGGTCATTTCCTGCTCCGGTGCTTCCATGGGCAACTGCATCTGCTTTTAGTGCTTTTGTATGTTCGGCTATGTACAATGCCTGGCTCAGCCTTTCTGCGCTTACACTTAAGGGGTAGGTGTTGTTTTTAAGTACGTTACCATAAATCAGGTAGCGGATGATCCGATCGTAATACGGCTTCACTGCATCTACAGAAGTATGTGTTTTAACGCCAAGGGCATATGCATGGGCCTCAATCTTTATGAGTTCATCCTGGGTAAATCCTCCTGTATTAACGATAATGCTATGAACTTCGTAGCCCAAATCTTCATGGAGGTATTTTACACAAAACGTGGTGTCAAGTCCGCCACTGAATCCCAGGACAAGTTTTTTTCCTTCCCCGGGTTTCTGTTGAATATCCATTTTTGAAAAAGGTTGATTTTTATAAATGAAAGAGGAAACTGAAAATAGCCTTCATTGGATTTCCTTTAGTTGTTTCCTTACGGAATGGTTGAAGGAATTTCCATCGCTTATAATTTATCAGCCGTTCAAGCACGCTCTTTTTTTCCTCAAAGTATTTTTTGGTTTCCTCAGGCTCGTAATGGTCCTTAGGATCATAAAGCATGGCTGTGCACATGCAATTTTTCCTGTCTTTGCTCATCAGAATTTCGTAATTCACGCAACTCTTACAACCCGCCCAAAAAGCTTCGTCCTGTGTAAGTTCAGAATATGTTACCGGTTCATATCCAAGTTCACTGTTGATCTTCATGACTGCCAGGCCTGTCGTTAGCCCAAAAATTTTGGCGTCAGGATATTTTGTTCTACTGAGTTCGAATATTTTGTGTTTGATGGCTTTTGCCAGGCCGCCTTTCCTGAATTTTGGTGCTACAATCAGGCCTGAGTTGGCCACATATTCGCCTTCCCAGGTTTCAATATAGCAAAAGCCTGCCCATTCTCCTTCAGCGGATAAAGCGATAACGGCTTTGCCCTCACTTATTTTGGCGCGTATATATTCCGGTGTGCGTTTGGCGATACCTGTTCCCCTTGCTTTGGCGGATTCTGCCATTTCATGGCAAATTGTTTCGGCATGTATAAAATGCGATTCGTTGGCTACTATAATCTGGAATTGTTGTTGTTCCATCTTCCTTCAATATGTAAAATTAGTGGGAATCGACCTTTAGGTCCGGTTACTGAATGCAGATAGTGCCGCCACCCGGGCAGCCACTATGGAATGGTAGTATCAACGTCGTACCCAAAAGGGGAATGGCCTGGAAGCAAAAACTGTCCCGGGATGAACAGGAAAAACCCAACGCAATATGGCATCCGATGAGGACGCTTCAGCGATTGTTATGGTCAGGTTTTTTTTCATTTTCGTGTATGTCGGTCTACTGGTGATTTATGTGGGTACAAAAGAACGAAATAATTTCTTAATATATTCAAAAACTTTGCCGTAATGATAAGTGGGCCAAATCCATGATTAACCGCGGCTGAGGGGGAATTATAAACCGTTATTTTGCCGTCACGAAAGTAAACTTGTTTGTTATGTACAAATTACTACCCTTTGTTTTGATCTGTTCAACCCTGACGCTTCACGCACAAGTAGAGAAAGCGAACGTCGGCAGGTTATTAAATACTCTTGCTGCGGATTCCATGATGGGACGTAAAGCAGGGAGTCCACAGGCCGACAAGGCCTCGGCATTTATTGCAGCGGAATTCCGTAAAGCGGGGCTCAGCATATTTACCGGTGCCCCGGACTATCTTCAGACTTTCAGTATAAATCGCTCCGAAACGATTTCGGCGGAAGGCAGTTATGACAGTATTACCGTAGATAACGGCGAAATGCTTGCATTTGCCTCGCAGGAGGATATCAACTGGGACAATTCAGGCGCTGAAAAAACATTTCTTCCAAAAGGTCAGAACCTGGCACAAAAGGTCTTTGCCCTGTCTGAAGAGAAGGGGAATCACATCATTTTTGCGGACACTTCTTTCCGCCGGCAGTTGAATCGTTTTCGCTCCTTTCCCCTGCAGCGTTTTCCTGGAAGCGGAAACCTTGTAGTGGTACTGTCACTAAAGGATCCATCGCAGTATCATGTTTCAGTAAAAAGTCGACTTATCGCCACACCATTGAGAAATGTTGTGGGCATAGTACCTGGGAAGAGATCCGACGAATACGTGATTTTTTCCGGCCATTATGATCATCTCGGTACCGGTAAACCGGTTGAAGGAGATTCCATTTTCAACGGTGCCAATGACGATGCCTCCGGTACCACTGCTGTAATTGCATTGGCTAAATTTTTCGCCAAAAAGAAACAACCTGAACGAACATTATTGTTTGTTGCTTTTACTGCTGAGGAATCTGGCGGATTCGGAGCCACATATTTTTCAGAACAGCTTAAGCCGGAAAAAGTAGTGACTATGTTCAATATCGAAATGATTGGAACAGAAAGCAAGTGGGGAAAGAACAGTGCTTATATCACGGGTTATGAAAGAACAGATTTTGGTGCCATGTTGCAGAAAAATCTCAAGGGTACGGGTTTCAGTTTTTATCCCGATCCATATCCCACGCAGAATTTATTTTTTCGTTCAGACAATGCCACGCTGGCGAAGTTGGGCGTACCAGCGCATACCATTTCCACTTCCAAGATGGACAGTGAAAAATTTTACCATACCGTAAATGATGAAGTGGAAACCCTTGATCTGGACAATATGACCATGATCATCAAAGCGATTGCAGCCAGCAGTAAAGGTATTGTTGATGGGAAACAAACACCATCAAGGGTTAAGGATCTGAAGTAATTTTTTGCTTTTATTGTTATGTATGTATAAAACGCAGAGGCAGGTTTGCGTTAGTGAAGTTTGGGCTATGTGATCAATGTTTGATACTGTTCTTTTGATGTACTGCATCACTCATTTCGCGAAGCAGGCTGATATTTTTTTCAATGGCATTTCCAACTACAATAATGTCTGCACCGGCCTGGCAGTTCAGGTAAGCTTTTTCCGGAGTAGTAATTCCGCCACCAACAACAAGGGGTATATCGATATGGGAAGAAACCGCATGGATCATATTTTCGGTTATGGGTCTCCGTGCCCCGCTGCCAGCATCCATATAGATCAGTTTCATCCCCAGCATTTCACCTGCCATGGCAGTACAAACAGCGATCTCATTTTTGTCGTGCGGAATAGGCGACGCATTACTAATATAAGAAACAGTGGTAGGCGCACCACCGTCGATCACCATATAGCCGGTAGAGATGATCTCCAGTCCGCTGTTTTTCACCATCGGCGCGGAGATAACGTGCTGCCCGATCAGCAATTCCGGATTTCTTCCGGAGATCAGGGAGAGATATAGCAGGGAATCTGCATATGGCGAAATCTGTGACGGACTGCCCGGAAACAGGATCACCGGGATATCTGTTTCCTTCTTCACATGCTGAACTACGGTATCGAGGTGATTGGTGACCACCAGGCTGCCACCCACTAACAAGTAATCAACAGCAGCTTCATTGGCAAAGTTGCATAGTTCAGCAATTGCGGAAGGATTTACCTTGTCCGGATCGATGAGCACAGCAAATGCTTTCTTCCCCGCTTTTTTCCCTTTATTCAGATGTTCGTAAATCAGCATCGGTTATTGTTAGCCTTAAAGCAAAAATGCAAAAAACTTTTCAACCCAACGGATATTATTGTGAAGCCCATATGCAGCAGGCTTTTGAGTTCTGTGTGCCACCGTGAACAAGCCTGAAATCAGGGTTTCAATAGGTGTATAGCTGTAGAATGGGCGTATTTACAAGGGGTTGGGGGAATACCGATTTTACCAAATCTTTTTACAATGATTCTGTAAATTTATGGGGGATAAACTATTAGAATAAGCCCTGTATTGTCTTTGCTGATATTATCCACAGCCTGTTGATATTTAGCAGTTTGCTGGAATAGGTAGTAAAATTATTTTCGTTCTCCTCTTGCATGTTTTGAAATTATTAAATCAACGTTAACAAATTATACACGATGGCTAAGCAATCTAACCACAATCATACCGGGCTGCAGTTCAGTCGACAATTTACCAGAGATGACGTGAGTGTGTTCGATATGTTCGAATATGACTACCGTACTTCCGTTATCCGAAATCCGAGTGGTGAGATCGTTTTCGAAATGAATAATGTGGAAGTGCCCAAACAATGGAGCCAGATTGCTACGGATATCATCGCACAAAAATATTTTCGTAAAGCCGGTGTTCCCCAGGCCGACGGAAGTTTTGGAAGGGAAACTTCAGCGCGCCAGGTGGCCCATCGTATGGCCAATTGCTGGAAGGTATGGGGTGAACGGTACCAGTATTTCGCAACGGCTGAAGACGCAGCGATTTTTTACGATGAACTGGTATATAGTATTCTCAACCAGGCCTGCGTACCAAATTCACCGCAGTGGTTCAATACCGGCCTGTATGAGAGTTATGGCATTACAGGTAAGCCACAGGGCCACTATTATGTGGATCCGGCAGATGGCGAACTCAAGAGGTCAACTTCAGCCTATGAGCGTCCACAGCCCCATGCCTGTTTTATTCTGAATGTAGAAGATGACCTGGTTAATGACGGTGGTATTATGGACCTCTGGGTTCGTGAAGCCAGGATATTTAAATACGGATCTGGCGTAGGCACAAATTTTTCCAGTATCCGTGGCGACGGCGAAAAACTAAGTGGTGGTGGAACCTCTTCAGGACTGATGAGCTTTTTAAAAATTGGTGATCGTGCTGCAGGTGCCATTAAAAGTGGCGGAACAACACGCCGTGCCGCCAAAATGGTTTGCCTCGACCTTGACCATCCGGAAATTGAGTTATTCATCGACTGGAAAGTGGAAGAAGAGAAGAAAGTGGGTGCATTGATTGCCGCGGGTTATGCCAGCGATTATGAAGGTGAAGCCTACCGTACCGTCAGTGGTCAGAATTCCAATAATTCTGTTCGCATACCAAACGAATTTTTTGAAAAACTTGAAAAGGGGGAAGACTGGGAACTGACAGCACGTTCAGACGGACGTGTCATGAAAAAAGTTCCTTCAAGGGCCCTCTGGGACAAGATCGCATATGCAGCATGGCGTTGTGCAGACCCGGGTACCCAATACGATACTACCATAAACGAGTGGCATACCAGCCCCAAAGGTGGACGTATCCGGGCCTCCAACCCTTGTAGCGAGTATATGTTCCTGGACAACACAGCCTGTAACCTGGCCTCTGTAAACCTCCGTAAGTTCTTTAATGAGTCAGACAACACGATAGATGTAGAAGGTTTTGAACACACTGTTCGACTTTGGACGGTTGTGCTTGAAATATCTGTACTCATGGCACAGTTCCCCAGTAAGGAAGTGGCTCAACTGAGCTACGATTACAGAACCCTCGGACTGGGATATGCCAACCTGGGCAGTATGCTTATGGTAAGTGGAATTCCATATGACAGTGAAGAGGCCCGTGGCATTGCCGGTGCTATTACCGCGATCATGACGGGAATTTCCTACAAGACGTCTGCCGAAATGGCCAAACACCAGGGAACATTCACCAGGTTCCCTGAAAACAGGGAAGACATGCTGCGTGTTATGCGTAATCACCGAGCTGCCGCATATGATGCCGAAGGTGCTTATACAGGATTGAGCATAAAGCCACAAGGAATCAAAGCACAATACTGCCCCGATTACCTGTTGTCTGCTGCCTGCAAAGCGTGGGACGATGCAGTTGAAATGGGAGAAAAATATGGTTACCGGAATGCGCAGGCTACTGTCATCGCACCTACCGGTACCATCGGACTGGTAATGGATTGTGATACAACGGGTGTAGAGCCTGATTTTGCCCTGGTAAAATTCAAGAAATTATCCGGTGGTGGATATTTTAAGATCATCAATGAATCGATTCCAACTGCATTGAAAAATCTTGGATACAGTGAAAAGGAAATGAATGCCATCATAAAATATGCAGTAGGTTCTGCCTCCTTTAATGGTGCACCTTTTATAAATCACCAGACACTAAGTGAAAAAGGGTTCATTGCTGCGGAGATCAAAAAACTCGACGAAGCGGTCAAAGCTGCTTTTGAGATCGGGTTTGTATTCAATGTATACGCCCTTGGTGAAGAGTGCCTGCAGCGTTTCGGTTTTAAACCAGAACAATATTTCAATCCTTCATGGAGCATGCTGGAAGCACTAGGCTTCAAAGGCAATGAAATAGATGCAGCCAATGACTATGTATGTGGAACGATGACCATTGAAGGCGCACCATTCCTGAAATTGACTGACTATCCCGTATTTGATTGTGCCAATAAGTGTGGCAGGAAAGGAGAACGTTATATACATGCGCACGGACATATCAGAATGATGGGAGCCACACAGCCTTTTATCAGTGGCGCTATTTCAAAGACGATTAACCTTCCAAATGAAGCATCAATAGAGGAAATAGCAGACAGCTATATGCTGAGTTGGAAGCTGGGCCTGAAAGCGTGTGCGCTTTACCGTGATGGCTCAAAACTCAGCCAGCCGCTAAGTAATAAAAGCGATAAAAAAGCCAAGGATGATGAGGTCACTGAAGAAGAGGCACCAGTTGCAGAAAGTCAGTTGATTGATGTGGGAAAACTGACTGTGGAAGACCTTTTAGAAGAACTGCAGAAGCGAATGTCAGCTTCTACCGATACAAAACTGAAACGTCAGTTGTCGCGTATCGTGGAACGTAAAACACTTCCTGCCAAGCGTCGCGGGTTTACCCAAAAAGCGAAGATTAACGGGCAGGCTATTTTCCTGCGCACCGGTGAATACCAGGATGAAACCCTGGGAGAAATTTTCATCGACCTGGCCAAGGAAGGATCTACGCTTCGTAGCCTGATGAATAGTTTTGCCATCGCCATTTCTGTTGGCCTTCAGTATGGTGTACCGCTGGAAGAATTTGTAGAAAAATTTGTGTTCACCAAGTTTGAGCCGGCTGGCATGGTGGATCACCCGAATATTAAATCAACTACCTCAATTGTTGACTTTGTATTCCGCTGCCTGGCGTATGAATACCTTAACCGTACAGACCTTGTTCATGTGTTGGATAAGCCCGAAGTAATGAATACTGGTACAGATTCATGGGACACGGCGCCGGAAAAATCTCCTGAATTGTCAGACGTGAGGGTCATTGCACCTGCATCTCCGAATGGCGGCGCTTCATCACCTGCCATCAAAGTGCAGCGCTCTGCAACAGTAAAAGCAGATAATAGCACGCAGGAATATATGAAGAGTATGCAAAGTGATGCACCGTCTTGCAATACCTGCGGACATATTACGGTAAGAAGCGGCACCTGCTACAAATGCCTGAACTGTGGCAATAGCATGGGATGCAGTTAATATAGACTAATTAAGGACGGTTCATGATAACAACTCCATCCCGAAACTTCGGGATGGTTTTTTTTGCTTTTTGTTTCGTTAAATATCAATGCATTACGTGTTTGTTTGCTGTTTGGGGTAATAACCGGCATAGTATTTTCGTTAAGTAAGCCGTAAAAAGCGCCTATACAATACCGCTACATAAAACTGACTCATGAAACAAACAATCCTGGCTTTATTCCTTATCAGCATTATGGCAGCATCATGCAGCCGCGCTGTTTCTCCATCTGAAGCAGCATCGAGGGGGTATAAGAAATGCCATCCGCTTAAATAACATCACTGCATTAGATAGTCATCCATGTGCCTGCTGAAATTTGCCATTGCAAATTGCTGCAGGCCTTTTTATTTTCCATACGCAGCATTTTTCCCAATCAATGTTTATTTTGCCTTCCTAATCAACATTCATGAAGGCATTTAACAGTATTATCATTGCCACTTTACTTTCCATTACCATGGCTGCACAGGACAAGGGGCTTGTGATTGCCGGACCGATGTTGGGCCAGGTAGAACTCAGGACAGCCAGTATATGGATAGAATCACCGGTGTCTGTGACCCCTGCGCTCCGCTACTGGAAAAAAGGAGCAACCACGAATGTCAGCTACGCGCGTGCATCATCATCTCCTGCTGCCCTTTCCCAAGGTTATAATCCTGTATTGTTTAATATAGGAGGACTGGAGCCACAAACCACTTATGAATATCAGTTAGTGGCGCAGGGTGACAGGAAGACCGGGACAAAGCCTCATGGGCAATTCACCACAAAGGAATTATGGCAGTGGCGGAAACCGGCACCTGACTTCAGTTTTATTACAGGAAGTTGTTCTTATGTAAACCAACCACCTTATGACAGGCCCGGCCGGCCCTATGGAGGAGATTCCTCCATATTTATTGCCATGGGAAATGAAAACAGTGCCTTCATGTTGTGGCTGGGAGACAACTGGTATACGCGGGAGGTGGACTATCTAAGTGCCTGGGGATTGTGGGAAAGGGCACATCACGACAGGTCAACGCCCATTTTCCAGCCGCTGCTCAACAAGATGAGTCAGTATGCAATTTGGGATGATCATGACTTCGGACCCAATGACATGGGAAAGGAATTTATACTCAAAGAGGAAAGCAGAAAGGTTTTTTCATCGTACTGGGCAAATCCTTCCTACGGCCAGGACGGGAAAGGCATTTATAGTAAGATATCTTACAGTGATGCAGATTTTTTTCTGTTAGATGACCGGACCTGGAGAAGCAATGATAACCTGGCAGATTCTATTGATGGAAAACCGAACCCGGATAAAAAAATGTTTGGTGATGTTCAAATGGATTGGTTGAAAAACGCACTCTCCGGAAGTTCCGCAAGTTTTAAAATTATAGCCACTGGCAGCCAGGTCCTAAACCCGGTATCTCCGTTTGACTGTTTCAGAAAATTTCCTGTAGAATACAATGCATTAATGGATTTTTTAAAAATAGAAAAGATCGCTGGTGTAATCTTTTTAACGGGCGACAGGCATCATTCTGAAGTGATCATGAAAAATGGTGTACTGGACTATCCACTTTATGATATTACCGTATCACCACTGACGTCAGGAACCCATGTTTTCGGAAGTGCAGAAAAAGATAACCCTTACCGGGTGATGGGCATTGACCAGAAACAAAATTATGGCAGGATCACCATTTCGGGTAAGCCAAAAGAAAGACAACTTTTAGTAGAATTTCTGGGATTGAATGGCGAAAAAATTGCCGCATGGAAGGTTGGACAGAAAGAACTTATGACGAAATAAAGACTAATTTTCAGGAAATTATCATGATGCGTATTGTACATCCGGCTACCCTTCAGCACCCAACCAACTACACGGGGTGAGGGTACATGTTACATATCGAAAACCCCAGGTATTACAGGCACTGCGATATCATTTCATCAGCAGACGGGAGATTAAACTAATGCTCATCCTGGTCAATGTTTTCGCACTTTTTTCTGCCATACTATTTTATATGAAACTGATTACTCCGCTGCCATTTCTGATGAGCTCGGTGCTGTGGATCACCATGATGGTTGCATTTTGGATATGGCTGCCTTTTACGATATACAGAAGATCGAAAACATTCAGGGATTCATTTTATATCAACATAGAACCCAATCATTTTATTATCGATACAGAAAAGGGAAGCAAGACCTGGGCCTGGCGGGAATTCAGCAACATGATAGAAACTCCGGGTTTTTTTCACCTGTATTTCGACAGCCGCTCGTTTTTTCTGATTCCAAAAGATGCCTTCGCGAGTACGGCTGAATTACAGGAGGCCAGACTGATGATGCGCGAAAAAATAAAAAAGCAGTAAAGGCTAAGAGAACAAACTTCGCAAATGTACCCGCTAGGAAAACAAAATGAAGACTGGCGAACGGTAAAAAGGTCAGCGAAGTGTTTTATGCATTTCAAAATGCGGAATAGTGACTTCTTCAAATTCATCACCAAAAACCTTATATCCCAGTTTTTCGTAAAAACCAATAGCAGATTTGCGGGCGTGCATGGTCATTATGCGATATCCCCGTTCCCTGGCAACGTTCTCTGCAAAATTCATCATGGTGGCACCTATACCTTTTCCCTGTTGGCTGTTGTGAACAGCCATCTGGCGTAACCTGACAAATTCTTTATCAACGGTTGTTAGCATACAACAGGCGAGAATACGGTCATCATCAAAAGCACCGATCAGGATGTCGTGTGCCTCTTTGGCCAACTCCTCATCTGTGAACCTCAGTCCCAGTGGCTTACGAAGTATATCATTGCGCAAATTGATCATTTGCTGGTATTCTTTACTGCCGTGTTCTATGATCTTTAACGCCATATTAATCAATGCATAAGGTGCTTTTAAAAATACGAAAAATCAGCTCAAAACATCAATAATACTGTAAAGCGTTGTTTTTATACCAAAAACTCTATTTTTGCACCCAGTATTAACCAAATTATTATAATCATGTCTGACATTGCAACAAGAGTTAAAAAGATAATAGTTGACAAATTAGGGGTTGACGAAGCAGAAGTTACACCAGAAGCTTCCTTTACTAATGATCTCGGAGCCGATTCACTGGATACCGTAGAACTGATCATGGAATTCGAAAAAGAGTTCAACATTTCTATCCCCGATGAGCAGGCAGAAACCATTACTACAGTAGGTCAGGCTGTTGCATACCTGGAGGAGCACGCTAAATAACGTTTCCCCATACCGCGAGGTTTACATATGAATTTGAAACGCGTTGTAGTTACTGGGATTGGCGCCCTGACTCCGATTGGTAATACTGCCCAGGATTACTGGACAGGTTTACTTGCAGGAACCCCGGGCGCTGATTTTATTTCTTTATTTGATGCATCTAAGTTCAGAACACGTTTTGCCTGTGAGGTAAAAGGGTTCGATGCTGTTGCCTATCTTGACAGGAAAGAAGCGCGCAAAATTGACCGCTTCACACAGTTCGGACTTGTGGTAAGTGATGAGGCTGTGAAAGATGCAGGGATTTCGAAAGATAATGTTGATCCGGACCGGACCGGCGTTATTTTTTCAAGTGGTATTGGCGGCCTCATAACGTTTCAGGAAGAAGTTATCAATTTCGCCAAAGGCGATGGAACTCCCCGTTTTAATCCTTTCTTCATTCCTAAAATGATTCTTGATATTGCTGCAGGTCAGATCTCCATGCGGCATGGCTTCCGGGGTCCGAATTTTGCTGTGGTTAGTGCCTGCGCTTCGTCTACTCACGCGGTTATGGAAGCATTCAACTGGATCAGGCTCGGAAAAGCAGATATTATTCTTGCAGGTGGTAGTGAAGCAGTGATCTGCGAAGCAGGTGTTGCCGGTTTCAATGCTATGAAAGCATTGAGCGAAAGAAATGACGATCCGAAAACCGCTTCAAGACCTTTCGATAAAGACAGGGATGGCTTTGTTATGGGTGAAGGTGCAGGTATGTTGGTGCTTGAGGAACTTGAGCATGCCCTGGCCCGTGGTGCAAAGATTTATTGTGAAATTGCCGGTGGCGGTGCAACAGCAGATGCTCACCATATCACTGCTCCACATCCCGAAGGACTCGGTGCCCTTAATGTAATGCGCCAGGCTTTACTGGAAGCTGAAATGCAACCTGAAGACATTGATTACATTAATGTCCATGGTACATCCACGCCCCTTGGTGATATTTCAGAAACCAAGGCAATACTAAAAGTTTTCGGCGACCACGCATACAAACTTAACATTAGTTCTACCAAATCAATGACTGGCCATCTTCTTGGTGCAGCAGGGGCTATTGAGGCAATTGCCTGCGTGATGGCCGTAATGAATGATATCGTTCCGCCCACCATCAACCATTTTACGGATGATCCGGGTTTAGACCCCAACCTGAACTTTACCTTTACCAAACCCCAGTCCCGAACAGTTAAAGCTGCGTTGAGCAATACCTTTGGTTTCGGCGGGCACAACGCTTCCGTGATCGTGAAGAAATATGCCTAGCTGGCAGCACTAGATTTCGGCAGGCACAATGCTTTCGTGATCGTGAAGAAATATGCATAGCTGGCAGCACTAATTTTTATAACTTTAAGGATTGCTGCGATGATCATTATAAATGAGTATACGTGCATTTCTGGATACAATACCTCAGGATAGATAAATCGAACAGGGCCTATTATAAGCAACTTTGCAATGTGCTTGGCTTTGCCCCGGGGCAACTCAACCTCTACACTACTGCCCTTAGCCACAGGTCTGTAAAAGAGCACGCAGATGAAAATAATGAACGCCTGGAATATCTCGGTGATGCAGTACTTAGCGGCATTGTTGCGGATTACCTGTTTAAGCGTTATCCGTACAAAGGGGAAGGTTTCCTGACAGAAATGCGGAGCAAAATGGTGAACAGGCAAACGCTTAATGAGGTCGCTATTAAAATGGGTTTAAAAAAGATCGCCTTATACAATAAAAGTGATGGTTCACTAAAAATCAGCCAGATCTTTGGAAATACTTTAGAAGCACTTGTGGGTGCCATTTATCTTGACCGGGGTTATGAAAAAACCAAGCGTTGGGTATACCGTAGAATTGTGATTCCGCATATGTATGTCGAAGACCTCGAAATGCTCGAGATCAACCATAAAAATAGGCTCTACGGTTGGGCTAATAAAAATGGTAAGGTCCTGGAATTCGAAACACTGGAAGAAAAAATTGAAAACGGAAGACGCCTTTTTCGCGTTGGAGCTGTTGTTGACGGTGAAGTGATTTCAGAAGGCAAAGCCTATAATAAAAAAGACGCTTCACAAATTGCTGCACAAATCGCTGTCGAAAAGCTCGGTATTTCTAACGTAGTGTTATGAATCAGTTTTCTTTTCAGGTAACCTCCTGATAATCAAATCCAGAAAATTAGTGGCCTATTGCAGCTTGTATTTATCAACAGGATTCACCATATTTGTATTCTCCATCCTTCGAATTCCTGCTCCATCTCCTGTTAGCCTATTAGATTATTTTATCATACCTATCCAGTATTTCATCAAAAGATCAGTTCCAATGCCGCTTTTAATCTTACCATATGAAGCTGATCTTGTCTATGCTGTTATTCATGGCAACCGAAATCTGTATTGCACAACCAACCATAGTATCCCGAACATCAGGACAATGGAACAGTCCTTCTTCATGGGATCTAAACAGAGTTCCAGCAGATGGTGATGTTGTTGTTATCAATAATAATCTCCAGGTGACTGTAGCTGAAAATATTGTACTCAATAATGTTGTTGTGAGGGTTCAGGGAATGTTGGTAATTAAGGAAAATAGATCACTTCGCATTAATGGTAACGGCATCATCAATGTAATCACCGGGGGCCGAATCGGTTCTGAAAATAAACAATCCACTTCATCTATAAACATTGCCGGTGTAACGAAATATCGTGGAAATAAAGTGTTTAATCCTGTTTGGGGAGATGGCATTGTAGCCGGACTGGCCAATGCAAGTTCGAGTACCGGTGATATAGACTTTGGCGGACCCGGTTTTGTTATGGGCGCACTTCCGGCGACATGGCAAGACCTTAACGTATTTCGCACAAATGACAATCTTGTTCAAATGGTGTGGGTGACCAGCCATGAAACGGGAACAAGGGTCTTCACCGTTGAACGTAGCGGCGAATCATTGAAATGGTCTAGAATCGGAACTATAAATTCTACAGGTAACCAGGGGCAGTCGAATATTTATGACTTTGTAGACAGCAAACCTCTTACAGGAATAAACTATTACAGGATAATGCAGACAGATCCTGACGGCAAAAGTAAATACACCTCTGTTCGGTTTATTTCAATAGCTGCTAAAGATTTAGACATAAGTGGTTTTCCCAATCCGGCCGTTAATAATTACAGGGTCAACTTTAGCAGGCCATTAGTGACCTCACTACAGCTGCGCATCATAAACATGGAAGGCAAACAGGTAATGCAAAGAATAGCCGCAAAAGGAACCGGCTATGTTGACCTGGCAGTGAATCAATTGAAATCAGGAGTATATATCGTACAGTGCATTAGTGAAGACGAAAATATTCGCCTGTTAAAAATGGTGCGATGACTCAATGAATTTGCTGACAGATCTCGATCAAAACGCCGTTGGTTGTTTTGGGATGTACAAAACATACGAGTTTATTATCAGCACCTGTCTTAGGCTGGTCTGATAAAAGAACAAATCCATCTTTCTTCAACCTTTCCATTTCAGTATAGATGTCTTCAACTTCAAAGGCAATATGATGAAGGCCTTCGCCCTTTTTATCAATAAATCGGGCAATAACACCATCGTTATTCGCACTTTCAAGAAGTTCGACCTTGGTTTCGCCCTTCTGTAGAAATGCTGTAGTTATTTTTTCAGATTCAACCACCTCAACTTTATAACAGTCGGCCGACATCAGCGTTTCAAAAATTGAAATAGAGGTTTTCAGGTCTTTTACAGCTATACCAATGTGATCAATTTTAATCATGTGCTAAAGTTCAAGCGTTAAAGGTAGCCCTAAATTGAATTCGTTACCTTTGCCAGCGGATACGGATTTATTCGGTAATGGACGAGGCCAAATCTAAAGCGTGCCGGGGCAATATCTGACCCTTGCTTTCGCTCAACATTTTCATATCGTATAACGTTAAGAATACAGGCATGAAACTAGAAACAGGAATATTTATCAGTGATAAGGCCAAAGAAAAAGTGGAGCGCCTCCTCACCGAAGAGGGCAGGGGTGAGGGACATTTTTTAAGGGTAAGCGTTGTAAGCGGCGGATGTTCGGGACTAAGTTACAAGATGGATTTTGACGACGTGCTTAAACCCACTGACCAGGTGTTCGAGGACAAAGGCGTAAAGATCGTTACTGATTTTAAAAGTGTTCTTTATCTTTTTAATACTACCCTGGAATTTACTGAAGGCTTGAATGGAAAAGGATTTCATTTCAGCAACCCCAATGCAAGCAGAACCTGTGCCTGTGGAGAAAGCTTTTCAGTATAAAAAATCCCGCTTATAAAAAGCGGGATTCAGCAGTTGGTTTTGGTTGCCAACATTAGTATTTGATAAAAGGAAGGGTGATCAATTCACTGTTGTGGCGCAACATCACATAATACACACCAATCTTCAAATTGGCCACCCTTATCCGGCCGGTAACAGAATCGACAAAAGTCTTCAGCATTACAATACCATGTATATTGACAATTGTCAATTCACATCTGCTGCTTTGATCCGGAAAATAAATGTTAAGCAAGTCATGAACAGGGTTTGGAAAAAGCGTAGGTTTTCTCATACCCATCTTTATGGGAACCACAAACGAATACTCCTTCCTGTTTCCTGAAACGGTGGAAAGCCTGTAAAAACTTCTTCCGGGATAGGGACTAGAGTCATATACTCGATATTGACTTATGGTTTTACCGTAAGAAGCCATTGTATGAAAACTTTTGAAGACCCTGCCGTCACTACTTTTTTCAAGCGTGTAAGTCAGTTCCTCGTTATCTTCATCTGCACGCCATGTAAGTACTACCTGCCCTCCCTGGGCAAAAGCATCAAACGACGTAATACGCCAAGGTAAGGGCTGATCCGGAAGGCCAAAGCCTAAGGTAAGGAGGCGAAATCCTGACACTACAGTATCCATGCTAATGAAGCCGTAGACATTGTCTCCTGTTGCGCGACCTAATGTTGCAAACCAGTAGCTATTATTATCATCATATACGGCAGGTTTTGCGGAAAGCCCGGGGTTGTCCGACAAACTTTCCGGTCGATAACTGAAGGAAATAAGTCCACCTGAAAATCCACTTCCATTTGTCTTCACGATCCAGTGTTCTTTAGTACTTACTCTGATGAGTGAAGGTCCACATGAGGTATCTGGTGGTGGGGCGGCCACATACATTGCATAAAAAGATATTTTCCCGGTTGTCGTTTTCTTCACTTGTAATGGCGCAAAAATATTTCCTGACCCTGTGGGCAATTTTATTATTCCAGTGTCAGTGGCTTCAGCAGCCAATGGCCCGGATACAAAACTCATTTCTGATCCGCTATTCACCTGGTCATAAAAATTTACTGCACTACGGATATGAGGGGTGCCGATCGTAAGAAGGTGCTGTGGTGAAGTGATCAACTTTCCGCTGAGCAACAGCAATGAATCCGCACAGAAAACATCCTGCGTCAATACTACATCATTGGGATTAATCAATCCCAACAAGAGAACGGTGTCGGGCAATCCTGTGCCTGATCTTTGGAAAATATTTCCCTGGTAGATATATCCGGATTTTTTACTGAACTCCCTCGTAGCCGTTTGGATATTACCGGAATCTCCCGTTGACTGTATGCCCGATGCCGAGCCAATGATGAGGTTAGCAAGGTCGGCCTGAGCAAATTTGCCACTACCTGATACGATAAAATTACCGGCATTCAGCGTGCCGTAGTTAATCAGCGCATTTGAACTATTCGTCAGCATACAATCTCGTTCCAGGGTCAGTCCGGCCCCCGCAGATATCTCAAGCACCCTGAAATTTGCATTCATAGTCAACAGGCCAACACCGGTCATCGTTACATTTTTTCCGGTGAATTTCAGGCTTCGGCCGGTGCTGCCTGTAGTTACCGGGATAAGGCTAAGTTTTCCGTTGGTCACCAGGCTGCCATTAAGGATAATATCTGCCGTTAGTGTTGATGAGACCTGTACCCCTGGATCGATGATCAAATCACCCCTGATGGTCAGGTTTCCGGTGCCGCTTCCGCTATAAGATTTGCTACCTCCTGCCATGGCATTGGTAAACTTTAGCGATCCGAACGTATTACTTGTAAGGGAGACCGTATATCCGGAAAGGCCGGGAACATCAAATTCAAATATTCCTTTTTCTGTTCCGGGTTCAGCAGAAAGTTTATCAATCAGGGTAGCATTACCGCGGGGAGTCTGGTGCGCATACCTCCCACCGTTGAAGATTTTCAACAGGCCCGTGAGGGCAACGGTATTGCCCAAAGTAGCGCCGGAAGCATTGCGAAAAATCCCGGCTTTTCCAATAGTGAGCGCGTCTCCTGAGCCAGACAAAACCAGTGCAGGGGCTGCCGTATTGCCAACGGGTATCATCAGGGTGATACTATCCGGATCGGCCATTATAGCGATTGATCTCAGGTCAACTACGCTGTTACCCGGAGGCAGTTCCACCACGTAGGCACCAGATACATAGCCATGGTCAAGGAGAACATCATCCGACAAACCCGGAATACCATCCGGGAACCAGTTTTGAGCATTATTCCATTGATTATTGTTTCCGCCACCATCCCATTTTTTTTGCGAAAAACAAATTACTGTAACGCTAAGGGCTATGCCCATCATGATCATTTTCCTCATATCGCCCTATTGTAAGGGCAAGTTAAACTCAGCTACAAAGGCTTCAACAGGTACTTTAGCGTGAATTTTCACGTTATTTTCCCCAGTTCGTGTAATCTTGCATTTTATAATACTATGTGGGCAATCTGTAAAAAAGAATTAAGGCAGTTTTTCAGCAGTCTGACAGGCTATATTGCCATCATCGTTTTTCTGTTACTAAACGGACTATACCTTTTTGTATTTCCGGATGCTAATCTCTTTGATGCCGGCTATGCCACCCTGGATACATTCTTTGACATTGCGCCATGGGTATTTTTATTACTGATCCCTGCTATTACGATGAGAAGTTTTTCTGAAGAATTCAAAAGCGGCACATTTGAGATATTGCAAACCAGGCCCATTACCCATACACAACTGATCCTCGGAAAATATGTTGCTTCGTTAATCATTGTACTGATCGCTTTGTTGCCTACCCTGGTGTATGTGTATACCATCAGCAGTTTATCAACGGGGGGCATTGACAGTGGAGGTATACTGGGTTCATATATCGGCCTATTTTTATTGGCGGCTGTTTTTACAGCCATTGGAATGTGCTGCAGCAGTTTTACGCATAATCCTGTGGTTGCTTTTCTGTTAAGTGCATTTGCCTGCTTTACTGTATTTAGCGCGTTCTCCGCCATCAGCAGAATTCCTGCTTTGCAATCAGGGGCAGATTACTATATCGGTATGCTCGGTATCGATGAACATTATAAGAGTATCAGTCGCGGCGTGGTCGACAGCCGCGACCTTATATATTTCTTCACTGCAGTGCTGTTCTTCCTGTTTCTCACTGCAAGAAACTTAGTGAAACGCTGAAGCCCATGTTAACACGCTTTGTTCAATCCCGATACGGATGGTTTATTTTATTATTATTACTGATTGCCATTAATTATATTTTTTCCGGAATCCATTTTCGCGCCGACCTTACCGCTGAAAAAAGGTACACTATTGCAGCGCCAACAAAAAAAATGCTCAGCGAACTCAATGGGCAGGTCGACATTACTGTGCTGATGGCAGGGGAATTGCCTGCGGGCTTCAAAAAACTTTCCCGCAGTACTTCAGACATGCTGGATGAATTCAAATCCATCGCCGGAAATAACATCAATTTCCGTTTTGAACGGCCGGGCGACAAACTCGATGATACCGCCAGGATGTATCTCTATGATTCACTGCGCCGGCTGGGGATCAATCCAACTAACGTTAAGGCACAAACGAAAGAGGGCGAGGGGGAAGAACAACGTCTTGTTTTTCCGGGTGCAGTGATCCACTACAAGGACCGCACCGCAGGGGTTGATTTTTTGCAGGGGCAGAATTTTGAAGGTGGCCTGAGTTCACTGAATAATGCCGATGCGTTGTTGGAATACAAACTGGCCAGCAGTATACATAAAATAACGCAGGATACCATCCCGCTCATTGGGTATTTGTCAGGCAATGGGGAACCCCTTGATTATAGGGTGTATGACCTCATTGAAAATACGCTTCGCGCCAATTACGCCTTCAGGATAATACCCATCGACAGTGTTGCTGCCATACCGCCTGTATTTAATGCGCTCATGATCGTAAAACCAGTTCAACGTTTTTCAGATGCACAGAAATTGAAGATCGACCAGTATGTGATGCACGGCGGAAAGGTGATCTGGATGATCGATAATTTGTATGCCAGCCTGGACAGTTTACAGCGAAGTGAAGGCCAGTTCATTGCCTTCGACCTTGGACTGAACCTCGAAGATTTGTTGTTCAAATATGGTGTGAGGATTAACCAGGACCTTGTTCAGGACCTTCAGAGCGACAAGATACCTTCTGTCATTGGATCAACCGGTGATAAGCCCCAGATTCAGACCTTACCCTGGCCATATTTTCCGTTGCTGCGAAATACAACGAATCATCCCATTGCGAAGAACCTGGATTATGTGGTGGCAGAATTTCCGCATTCTATTGATACTGTCAAGGCAGATGGTATAAAGAAAACCGTATTATTATCGACAAGTCCGGAAGCACGCATCCTCCATACGCCGGCAAGGGTAGAGTGGGCCAGTATCAGGAATGAAGAAGATCTGAAGACATTCAATAAGCCCTACATTCCGGTGGCCTATTTGCTGGAAGGGCAGTTTAACTCCCTTTATGCCAACCGTATTTCCAGGGCTACAGCTGATTCTTTGGCGGCCAATGGCGCACCATTTGCAAACAGCACAAAAGATGCGAACAAAATGATTGTTGTAGCAGACGGCGACTTTGTCTTAAATGCTGTATCTCAAAATGAAGGTCCATTGCCTATGGGCATGAACAAATACACAAAGCAGCAATATGCCAACAGGGAATTTTTGTTGAACGCAGTGGAGTATATGGTTGACCGTTCCGGATTACTGGAAACCAGGGGAAAAGAGTACACGCTCAGGCTGTTGGATAAAACTGCTTATGAAGATTCCAAATCCCGGTGGCAGGTATTAAATATCCTGTTTCCCATATTACTGATCATCCTTTTTATTGCTGTATATCAGTATCTGCGTAAAAGAAAGTTCGGGAAATAACCTCTGGCCAGAAGGCATTACACATTGCCGCATTCCCACATTATCATATTATATTTGCTGCCAAGCAAATATCTATGAACCCAACCCAGATAACCTATCTCACCTTTGGCGGATTGCTTTTACTGGCCCTTATTTTCGACCTTGGCATATTAAGCAAAAAAGATTCAGCAGTAAGTATCCGCAAGGCACTCTGGCAAACGTTATTCTGGGTTGCCCTAAGCATCGGGTTTTGTTTATTTCTCTGGTTCGAAAAGTCACCGCTAGTTGCCACCAAATATTTTACGGCCTACCTGATGGAGTGGTCGCTCAGTGTAGATAATATTTTTGTATTTATCCTCATCTTCACATACTTCAAGGTAGAGGAAAACGACACAGCCAGGGCACTGCTGATTGGTATTCTGCTTGCCATTGTTTTCAGGATCATTTTCATTGCGGTAGGCATCGAATTGATTGAACGATTTCATTGGATACTTTACCTGTTTGGAATTTTCCTGTTGTATACCGGGTATAGATTATTTACCAAGAAAAACGAAGCAGAATTTGACCCTGGTAAAAGCAAGATATACAGGTTTATGCAATCGTTTTTCAGGTTATCCGAATTAGAACCCAAAGGAAGATACTTTATCAGTGTTCACGGAAAAACGTTTATTACCAGCCTGACGGTGGTAGTAGTGATGCTGGCTGCAGTGGATATCGCTTTTGCGCTTGATTCTATCCCTACAGTAGTATCGTTGGTGAGGGAAAAAGCCAATGCACCATTCAGTTCTGATGATATACTGGTCATTTATTCATCCAACATTTTTGCCATTCTTGGATTGCGTTCCCTGTTTTTCTTATTGAAAGGCGCAGTTGATAAATTCGATTACCTACAACAGGGAATAGCGGTGGTACTTATATTTATCGGTATCAAAATGCTGATCGAATTTTTCGAGATCCGAATTTCTATTTTCGTTTCCCTTGCAGTAATTGTTGCCTGTATTGCGGGTTCTGTCTTTTATTCGATGCATCATGAGCGCAGAAAGATTGCCCTTAAAAATCAGCAAGAAAGTTAGCCAATGACAGCCTATCCAGTAAATGATATCGCACGGATTGTCAATGGCCGGCTGATTGGAGCGTCAAGCATATCAATTGATCATATTGTCACAGACAGCCGTAAAATTTTATTTCCTGCAGGCTCTGCTTTTTTTGCCATAGCCGGCTATCGCCGGGATGGTCATTTATTTTTAGCAGAAGCTTTCCAACGGGGGGTAAAATGTTTTGTAGTATCATTCGTACCAGATCTGCAGGAATTTCCGGGAGCTGTTTTTATAGTGGTGGAAGACACCCTTTCTGCACTGCAGACCCTGGCGGCTTTTCACCGGTCGGCCTTTCACTATCCGGTTATTGGGATTACCGGCAGTAATGGTAAAACGATCGTAAAAGAATGGCTCAACCATCTCCTTCAGCATCAATTTTCGATCGTCCGAAGCCCGAAAAGCTACAATTCACAGATTGGCGTACCGTTGAGTGTCTGGCAGATGGATGACACCAGTAACCTCGGCATTTTTGAAGCAGGAATTTCCACGGTGGGAGAGATGGAAGCACTGTCGCATATCATCAAGCCCAATATAGGCGTGTTCACCAATATCGGTGATGCCCACAGCGAAGGATTTGTGAACATGCGTGAAAAGATCAGTGAGAAACTACAATTGTTCATTGATGCAAAATGGCTGGTGTACTGCCGGGACTATGCAGAGCTTGACGAACAGGCCGTAAAGTTTGCCGAAAAACACCCTATAAAGCTTTTTCGCTGGAGCTACCATGACGGTGCGGAGTTGCGCATCCTTGAAACCGAACCCCGCCATAGAAGTACGGTTATACATTTACGTTATCTTTCTGACGAGTACCGATACGAAATCCCATTTACCAGTGCGGCTGCAATAGAGAATTCTATTACCTGTGCCGTAGTAATGCTCAACCTGGGCCTCCAGGCATCAGAGATGGAGCTTGGCATGATGAGTCTGCCCAGCCTGGCCATGAGGCTCGAAATGAAGCAGGGGATAAACCGTTGTACGGTTATCAACGACAGTTACAGTGCCGATCTGAGTTCTCTGCAACTGGCGCTTGATTTTCTTAGACAGCAACAGCAGCATACAAAACGAACGGTTATTTTATCTGACATCCCGGAAAGTGGCACTGCCGAAGCGGAACTATACCTGCATGTAGCGGCTGTGTTGAAGCGTAGCAATGTGAACCGGTTGAAAGGCATTGGTCCGTTAATGTGTAAATATCAAAAGGTATTTACGGCAGCAGGTATGGAAGCTGAAATGTTCATATCGACCGGCGACTTCCTGGCAGATTTCCATCCGTTACAATACAAAGATGAAGTTATCCTGATCAAAGGAGCAAGGGTATTTGAATTCGAAAGGATAGACCAACTGCTGGAATTGAAAATGCACCAAACGGTTTTGTCTATCAACCTTACCGCCATCAGCCATAACCTCAATGTATATCGCAGATACCTCAAACCCGAAACAAAGATCATGGTGATGGTAAAAGCATTTTCTTACGGTAGTGGCAGTTATGAAATCGCCAACCTGATGCAATTCCATAAGGTAGACTACCTGGCGGTGGCGTATACTGATGAAGGAGCGGAACTCAGGAAAGCCGGCATCAGCACACCCATTATGGTGATGAACCCTGAAGCGGCCTCATTCCCTGCTATTACGGGGTACGACCTGCAACCTGAGATCTTTTCATTTGACATACTGAAGCAGTTCAGTATTTATCTGAAATCAGAAGGAATCAGGGAATTTCCGATTCATATCAAGCTCGACACGGGTATGCACAGGTTGGGTTTTAATGCAGAGGACCTCGAATTATTGTCTGCTGAATTGAAAAATTCGTCCCTATTCAAGGTAGTCAGTGTTTTCACTCATCTTGTGGCCAGCGAGGATCCGGGTGAAGATGATTTTACCAGTCATCAGTCTGTCCGATTCCTGGAAGCAGCTGATTATTTATCCCGGGAGTTGGGCTATCCGGTCATACGTCATATATCCAATACGGCGGCCATCCACCGGCATCCGGGTTTACAGTTAGATATGGTAAGGCTGGGTATCGGATTATATGGATCAGGGAAAAATAACAGCGCCGGGCTTGACCTTAGGGAAGCATCGGTCCTGACAACTACTGTAGCCCAGGTCCGGGAGGTAAAAGCCGGAGAAAGTATCGGGTACAGCCGAAAAGCAGTGTTAAAAAAAGATTCCAGGATTGCCACGATCAGGATCGGCTATGCGGATGGATACCCCAGGGCGCTCAGCAACGGCGCCGGTAAAGTTATGATCAGAAACAAACTGGTGCCCGTAGCCGGACTGGTGTGTATGGATATGACTATGGTAGATGTAACCGATATCCCGGATGTTGTGGCCGGTGAGGAAGTGGTGATTTTTGGTAAAGGCATATCTGTAAAAGACCTGGCCAGTTGGTCCGGCACTATTCCCTATGATATCATGACGGGTATTTCTCAACGGGTAAAACGCGTTTATTTCGAGGAATAAGAATTTGCCTGTGCTTAGTCTTCGGTGGCCCCCTTTCTCCCTATATTTGCTCCTTAAAATTCGATTGTGAAATTAAGGACCGCCTTCTTGTTGGCTTTAGTGGTATTGTTCCTGGACCAGGTGCTTAAGGTCTATATCAAAACGCATTATTATCTTGGTGAAGAACACATGACCGTTGCGGGTATGCAATGGTTTCGGTTACATTTTATTGAGAATGAAGGAATGGCTTATGGCTGGAAACTAGGCGGTGAATGGGGCAAACTTGCCCTTACCTTGTTCAGGCTGGTTGCGGTGATTTTTGGCACGTTTTACATCATGCACATTGTGCGTCGTAGGTACCATCCTGGTTTTATCATTTGCGCCACGTTGATTTACGCAGGGGCGATCGGAAACCTGATCGACAGCCTTTTTTACGGACTGATCTTTGAAAACAGCGATCCATTTACCCAAAACGTTGCCCGATCTTCACTACATAACGATTTCAGTTCCGGGTACGCCGGCTTTCTGCACGGTAAAGTAGTAGATATGCTTTATTTCCCCATCATCACGGACGCGACTGTGCCTTCATGGGTTCCTGTCTGGGGTGGTGAGCCGTTTGAATTTTTCAGACCCGTCTTTAATATCGCAGATGCCTCTATTTCCCTGGGTGTGTTCATGATACTTCTTTTCCAGAAAAAATTCTTTCCTCCCAAGGCGGAGTACTTTCCAACAGTTGAAACCAGCAGTGAAGTAAATGACGAGGCACAGGTTTTGTGAAGTAAGGTCAAAGCATAGTTACATGAGGAAATATCTATATGTCATACTGATGACATCTTTACTCTTTGCGTGCAGTAAAGAGAACAGCATTGAAAATGACGCGAATAGCGGAAACAATAACGGTACACTGGGAAGTAATTGCAAAATTAACACTATTATAACTGCGGACTCCATAACAGGCAAGGGGTTATACTCCCTTTTTACGACATTCAAAGCAGGCGCACGCGCAGAAAGGATAGAAGCATACGACAGTAACCGGTTTGCCACTGACGCAACCGCTAACCTTACTTATAACGGAGACACTATAAGAATAAGCGCTACCGAATATTTCGTAACAGATGCCGCGAAGCGGGTGAGTAAATATTATTCATTGGTTGACCCTTCTGATCCTGCCAGCGAAATTTTCATTTATTCATATTTCTATGATGCTTCAGGTTACCTGAAAGAGAAATCAATCTCGCTGCCTTCGATTCCTGTGCCCGTTGTTAAATTTTTATATACCTGGTCTGGTGGAAACCTGGTGAAAATTGATGGCAGTTCGTTGCTTTCCGGAAGCAACCAAAAAGTGCTGAATGCCACCATGACTTATGATGCTTCAAAGACTGCTAAGAATTTCCTGCAAATCTTACCGGATAATTTTGAGTCATTCTTCTATACTATGGCACTAGATATGGGAAAGAAATCGACAAATGTAGTGAAGACTATTTCTATGATCACTTATGATGAAAACGGCAGTCCTGCCGATACATACAACACTACCCTGAAGAACCTTGTTTTTTCGCCGGATGGTTATCTTACGGAGTGGTATGCAGAAGGCGACAGCTTTGATCCGTTAGGCATTTTCAGCGGCAGAACACTATTCAAATACAGCTGCAACTAACATTCCCACACTATCGCATTACACAATTACCACATTAAAAAAGGGCCCTCCTTTCAGAGGGCCTTCACAAGATGCGAGGTTGTGCGTTCGCATTTGTTTCTGGGTATGGATCAAAGCACCCAGTTTATCACGGGTGACAGGTACCGAAGGGATAAGAGCAGTCTATTGCTTTAACAGTTTCATATTTTCCATTCTATCTGCAAATTGTACATGGAGTATATACATTCCTTTAGCAAGTTTCGGCGGCAAAGAAATTTGATGGTTTACAATTCCTTTTTCGAATACCTGTTCGGTTTTAACCAATACCGTGCCATATGAATTCATTACAGTGAATGATATTTTTTCTTTTTGCGGAATCGAGGCCTGTAAAGAAATTACGTCCCTGAATGGATTAATCACTTTGATCAGGTAACTTTTTGCTTCCGGAACCATCACGATGGTGTTGCTTAAGGTTTGCTGGCTGTTTTCTACCAGCCTGATGCGATAGTAAGTAGCCACCCTCAATTGTTCATGATCTGTAAAATGATATACGACTTTATTACCTACCGGGCCCTTGCCGCTGAATTGTTGTAAGGTGTTAAAGTGAATTCCATCGGTGCTTTTTTCAACCTGTAGTTGTACATTCTGCTGTTCGTTATAGGTTTCCCAACTAAGGTCCAGCCCATTGCTTTTCTTCCAGCCTGTTAAGTTTCTAAGCCCGGTAGGAAGCACGAAGCAATCATTGATCCTTAGTGTAGTTATATTAGCAAGATCTGTATAGGAGCAATTTGCATTATTGACATTTCCCGCGGTGGTACCTACTACAATTCTATAGCGGTTTCCGCTATCTGAAGGGAGAGCTATGAACGGCGGGTAGTTGGCGGTATATTCATATTGTCCGGCATTAAAGAACGGTGTTGCTGTACCAAAGATTCCCGTATTTGACCATGTTGATCCGCCGTCTATACTTTTCTCCCATTTGTAATAATTATAATTGCTAAAGAATGACCTTACTATTGCACCGAAATAAACAGGATTGTCAGCACAACCAGAAAATACAGAAGGCGTCACGCTGAGATTTGGATAACACGTTGCTACTGAAATATCATCAAGGGCCCAGTCATTGCCACCGCCACCCGGCGCATTGTTAAAGAATTTAAGCGTAAAGCTGGTTTGCGAAGGACCAGTTAGTATAGTAAAACCTTTTTTTACCCACTGGCCTGTGTACTTGATATTTCCAGTGGAATAGTAATCCAGTCCGTCTACTTCAAACGTAATATTGGGATAAACACCGGAAGAGTCTGCCGTACCAGGCGGTCCAGCTACTGTTGGTATGTAACCGGCGGCTGATGCTCCAACACCGTTGGAATCACATCCGCACTTGGAGCAGATATTTCTGATCCAGCAGGAGATCTCATAATATGTATTCGGACAGAGGTTGGAAATCGTTTGTTGAAATGCAGAATCTATTCTATAGCTCGCATTTACCACAAGCATATAGCCTCCGTTGTTATTACTTACTGTGTCGGCCGGAGGATTTCCAAGCAATGGGTTAGACGCTCCTGTGTGATCACCTAATATGTCCCAGACCTGGAATACGCGGTGGGAGGTAGGAAGTGAAGCATCTGGTTTAGCCCATGTATTCACCGTTGAATAATTGGTATTGGTAGAAGTATTATTGGCCACTCCATAAGTGTAATCATTTGGTGAGTTTGCCGTAAACATCTGGTAAGAATAACTTGGCGGAACATTGACGGAAGGTCCGCGGTTCCTGTTTTTTCCATTTCCAAAACTTCCATTGAACTCCGTCCCCAATGCATTGGCACCAGTAATGTCAGGACACATTCCCAGGTTTGTATAAACCACTACCCTGTTGGAAGGAAGTGTATAGGTGACCACGGGGGATGTTCCAAGTTTATACGTCATTGAACCGCCGCCTATATTTATGATGGTACTGAGGATTGCGGTTACCCTTACCTGGTAGGTTGCCACCATGATACATGCGCTGCTGAAAAATGTGGGTTTGTGCGAATTCCTGATTCTTCCCCTCCTGAATGGTCTTGCCGGTGCGTCAAGTTGGTTATAACCAAGATTGATTCTTACTGCAGATCCAAAGATCCATCCCTCGTCATCGTTAACAGCATCAGTAAATTGTTTATATATTTTTCCTTCATTAGTGATGACCCTGATGGTACCGGGAATAAAAAGAGTACCTACCGGAACATTATCAGAAAAACTGCAGCTGTCTACAATACCTGACCTTACTACGAAGGATGCCCTGATTTCCAGGACATCGCCAGGCTCAACAGTGCCGCCATTAAGGCCTTTAGTCAGGTTTACATAGCTTTTTCCAAAGTCAATAGTCTGGCCCGAAGCATTTTCATGCTGCATAAGGCTGATCAATATGGTGAGTACAAAGGGTAGAGTTCTTTTCATAGAGTCCGGATTCTTTTGCAATTGGATTCAAACCAAAATTAGTACCCTCCCCATGACAATGCAATCGTATTTCCCATGAAAAACTGCGTTTCAGAGCGCGTAAAATAACCTTGCATGAATACCTTACGAATAAGCGCCAGTCTTTATCAAACTGATTATCAGGTGGCCACGACTGTTAGTATTAAAAGCCTCCGAAACCATACTTTTAGCGCCCTAATTCCGTTATTTATGCGTTAATTATCCACCCTTGATGAAAACCACCATTTCCTTTATCGCTGTACTGTGCATATTCGTTGCAGTTGAGGGAAAGTCACAAGGCGAACCTTTTACCAGATCAATAATCAATACACGGTCAGCTTCCCCATTCAGGCTTGCCCACCCATTCGAAGTCATTTATGGTCCGGACAATTATTTATATATCACGGAGAAGATCGGCAGGGTAATAAGGGTTGATCCAGTCACCGGCATACGTCAGGTCTTGCTGAACATGATCAATAATGGGGTATACGTGACTGTTAGCAGGAATGGCGGAGGTCCAACACCTCATGCTACAAGCATTGGGCAGGATGGAATGATGGGCATGGCGCTCCATCCAAATTTTCCTGTTACAGATTCCATTTTTATAGCTTATACGAACGCACCCGGAAGCCTCAGGATTTCAAGGTTCAAATTCAACAATACTGCCACGCCATCGCTTTCAGGTGAAACCGTTCTCATAACGGGTATTCCTGCAAGCAATGACCATAGCAGTGGAAGACTGATCATCGGTCCAGACAACATGTTATATTACAGCTGCGGTGACGGAGGTGCAAATCAATTTGCCAACAGGTGTAACCCTGTCTTATCCCAGATCATGCCCACTGCAGCGCAATTGGCTGTGGGCAATTATAGCTATTACTCCGGTAAAGTGTTGAGGATCTGTCGCGACGGCTCAGTGCCGGCAGATAACCCGGTTATTTCAGGATTGCGCAGCCACGTTTTTACACTTGGTCATAGAAATCCGCAGGGACTGGTATGGCAGAAAAATGCAACCACAGGTTATTCTGCAGTAGTGCCAACTACATCAGGAAAATTGTTCAGTAGTGAACATGGACCGAGAACTGATGACGAGATCAATATTTTAGAACCGGGTAAAAATTATGGCTGGCCTTATATCGCAGGATATCTTGACAATGTTAATTACAGTTATATTAACTGGTCTACTGCGTCAGGTGCAAATTGTTCAACGACACCATATTCTGAAAATAATATTCCCGCTGGCGCAACTGTATTGGCAGAGAGTGCCGTACCCGTAGCGAATTTCCAACCTCCTTTGAGTACCTTATATACGGTGTGCAATCCATTGCCTGCATCAACCTGTGATGCGGGGGGTACAGACTGGATGAAATATCCCACGATAGCACCTTCAAGTATCGACTTCTACCATGTAGATGGGGGTTATGGTATCCCAGGTTGGTATCCCTCACTGCTGGTGCCAACACTTCGCAGGGGATCGCTGTACCGATATAAAATGAATGCAATCATGGATGGGTTTGACACTGATTCCATCCCCTATTTTCATAGTGATAACAGGTACAGGGATTTGGCCATCAGCAGGGACGGACTGAGAATCTACCTGATCACTGATTCAATAGGTCAAACATCCGGACCTAGTGGGAATGGAACGTCAGCACTTGACGACAGGGGTGCGATCATTGAATATTACTATACAGGAGCTACGCTACCTCTTAAAGGTGACCCTGGCAAAATAGCTCCGGTTCATAAAAACAACATTTCTGTATACCCCAATCCTGTAAAAGGACAACTGTATATTGAATTGCCGGAAAGCAGAAATCGCCAACCGGCTACTTACAGTATTATGGACCTTACCGGAAGGGTTGTCATGAAAGCAAGCTTCAGGGAACGGCAGGTCGTAATTAATACGAGCCAATTAACCAATGGAATATATCTGCTGACCTTATATAGTTTTAATGGTCAACTACTAGATACCCGGAAAATTATCATTCAATGAAATCCACTATGAAAAACATTGTCGTAGACCTGCCCAATGATGCGGCCGCGCGCATCAATTATATTTCGGTGCTGGCATCACTAGAAAATTATGCTATTCCTTCATCACCGTATTTAAGTGTACAGGAATTTATATCCAGTAAATTGTACAACTGGTATAAGGATATTATTCCTGCTGCTACACCCCGTGAAGATGTTTCGTGGTTTATGAAATATGAGTGATCATGATATTTTACCAACCATGTCTTCCGGTTTTACCCATTCATCGAACTGCTCTTCAGTTACATATCCCAGTTTAACAGCCATCTCTTTAAGGGTTGTTCCCTCTTTATGTGCCCTTTGCGCTATTTCCGCAGATTTGTAATATCCAATTTTGGTATTGAGTGAAGTCACGAGCATCAGCGAATTATTAAGGTGCTTCCTGATATTGTCCTCAATGGGTTGCAGCCCTATCGCGCATTTATCATTAAAACTTACACATCCGTCACCAATCAGCCTCGCGCTGTGAAGAAAATTATAGATCATCACGGGCTTGAAAACATTCAGTTCAAAATGACCCGTTGCGCCACCAATATTGATCGCTACATCATTACCCATCACCTGGGCTGCGATCATGGTTAAGGCTTCGCATTGTGTAGGGTTTACTTTACCTGGCATGATTGATGAACCAGGTTCGTTGTCAGGAATAAAGATTTCGCCAATGCCGCTTCGGGGACCAGATGATAACATCCGGATGTCATTTGCAATTTTCATCAGGCTTACGGCAACCGTTTTTAGAGAACCGTGTGCTTCCACAATCGCGTCATGAGCGGCCAGGGCCTCAAACTTATTTTCTGCAGTGACAAATGGAAGTCCGGTCAGTTTGGCAATGTGGGCAGCTACGTTTTCGGAATATCCAGGAGGGGTATTGATTCCCGTTCCTACAGCAGTTCCACCGAGTGCAAGTTCTGAAAGATGGGCAAGCGTATTCCGTATGGCTTTTAACCCGTGGTTTAACTGTGATGTATAACCGCTAAATTCCTGTCCTACAGTTATTGGTGTTGCATCCATGAAATGAGTTCTTCCAATCTTCACTACGTGCATGAACTCCCTGCTTTTATTAGCAAGGGTATCCCTGAGTTTTTCAATTCCGGGAATGGTACATTCCAGCAACATTTTATATGCAGCGATATGCATGGCAGTGGGAAACGTATCGTTGGAAGACTGTGATTTATTAACATCATCATTGGGATGGAGAAACTTTTCTTTGTCGGTAAGTTGCCCGCCTTTGATCACGTGGCCCCGATAAGCCACCACTTCATTTACGTTCATGTTGCTCTGCGTGCCGCTGCCCGTCTGCCATACAACAAGCGGAAAATAGTCATCCAGTTTTCCGTCAAGGATCTCGTCACATACTTGTCCTATAAGGTCGCTTTTTTCCCTGGACAAAACTCCGGCATCAAGATTAGTGAGTGCCGCGGCTTTCTTCAGGTAAGCAAAAGCGCGGATGATCTCTTTGGGCATCCTGTTGATGTCCTGGGCAATCTGGAAATTGTCAATACTTCTTTGTGTTTGTGCGCCATAATATGCTTGGGCGGGTACTGAAACTTCGCCCATTGTGTCTTTTTCAATTCTGTAATCCATAGAGAACGAAGGTAATGTGATAATTGGAAAAAGTGTGGATGTGCAAAGTGATAGTAATCAGGATTTTCGAAAGTTCGCTTTCCGTTTTTCCAGGAATGCTGTTACGCCTTCCTTCATTTCATCGGTGCCAAAACACTCACCAAATAGTCTCGCTTCTTCATCAAAACCATTGACCGTATTATTGAAAGATGCGTTGACGGCACTAATAACACGACTTACTGCATGTGGCGATTTTGTAAGGATGTTTTGGAGGATGAGTGTTGTTTGAGGAAGAAGCTGCTCTGCTTCAAAAACATAATTCACGAGGCCTGATTGAAGTGCCTGGGCTGCATCGATCATATTGGCCGACATCATAAGTTCCATCGCCTTCCCCTTGCCTACCAACTGTGTTAAACGTTGTGTTCCACCATAACCGGGTATGATGCCAAGGTTTACTTCAGGCTGCCCAAATTTTGCGTTTGAAGACGCAGTGCGAAAATGACAACTCATGGCCAGCTCACAACCGCCGCCCAATGCAAAGCCATTAACTGCAGCAACAATCGGCTTAGGCGAATGCTCGATACGAAAAAAAATATCCTGGCCCAATTTCGCGACTGCAGCTCCTTTTTCCGGAGACAGGCTCAGAAATTCGCTGATATCGGCCCCTGCTACAAAAGCTTTAGGCCCGGATCCGGTTAGGATGGCCCCGTAAATACCAGGGTTTTCATAAACTTCCCGGGTTACTTCATCAAGTTCAGAGAGGACGGTCTTGTTCAGTGCGTTGAGTTTGTCGGGGCGGTTAATCGTTATCGTTAGTATCCCGCTGTCCAGCGACGTAAGTAGGGTTTCCATAAATTATGTTTAAGAGATGACTAGTTCATTTTACGGCGATGTTCTATTGTCCATTCCCTGATATAGTCAGCGATATCCCTGGTATGGGTACCCGGATGAAAAAGTTTTCCAACCCCCATCTCGTGGAGCTGGTCCATATCGGAATCAGGAATGATACCTCCACCGGTCAGCAATACGTCGTCAAGGCCTTTCTCCTTCATCAGCGTTATGAGCTTTGGGAACACTGTCATGTGCGCCCCTGAAAGAATACTGATTCCGATAGCGTCAACGTCTTCCTGGAGTGCAGCATTAACCACCATCTCCGGAGTTTGACGGAGCCCTGTGTAGATTACTTCCATGCCTGAGTCGCGCAGTGCTGTAGCAATGACCTTGGCACCACGGTCGTGTCCATCCAACCCTACCTTGGCAACCAAAACCCTGATGGGTCTTAATGGTGTTTGAGAACTTGTATTGATCATATCTCTTAACATTGTGTGCTTACGACATTAAACTGTGCAGTTTGCTGATTCTTGTGATGGTTTCCTGTTTGCCAAGAACGGCAGCAATGTCAAATACAGGCGGTCCAAATTTTCCTCCCACCAGCATCATTCGGAAAAGAAACAGCAGTTCGCCTGCCTTGATATTTTTCGTTGTCGCCAGTTCTTTGAAGCCAGTTTCTATAGTTGATGCGTCCCAGTGATGCAGGTTTTGAAGTTGGCCTGAAAGTCCTTTAAAATATTCCGCTTTAGCAGCATCCCATTTTTGTTTCACTGCATCGGTATCATAGCTTGCCGGTGTCACGAAGAAAAATGATGACTGGGTAACGAAATCCGACAACAGTGTACACCTGTCCCGAACCATCGCAATAACATTCAGGAGTTTGTCATCGGTAGTTTGGATGCCGGCAGAGTGGAACTGCGCTTTCACGTCTGGTAGCAGCCTTTCCGCCGTGCTTCTTTTGATCCATTCATGATTGAACCATTTGGCTTTTTCAAAATCAAACTTAGCGCCGCCTTTATGCACCCGTTCAATGGAAAATTTATCTACGAGCTGATCGATGCTGTACAATTCCTGTTCTGTACCATCATTCCATCCCAACACGGCGAGCATATTCAGAAATGCTTCTGGCAGGAAGCCACGTTCTTTAAACCCTTCTGTGAGTTCGCCTGATTTCGGATCTGTCCAGTTCATGGCAAAAACGGGAAAGCCCAGCTTGTCTCCGTCGCGCTTACTAAGTTTTCCATGCCCGTCAGGTTTCAAGATTAAGGGCAGATGGGCCCACATAGGCATTTCTTTTTCCCAGCCCAGGTATTTCCATAAAAGGATGTGTGCAGGAGCGGAGGGAAGCCATTCTTCACCCCGAAACGCATGAGATATTTTCATGAGGTAATCATCCACTACCACAGCGAGGTGATAGGTTGGCATACCGTCAGCTTTGAGCAACACTTTGTCATCCGATTGGGCTGTCTGGAAGCTCACTTCACCACGGATCATGTCCGTAAAATGAACTTCCTCGTCAACGGGCATGCGTATGCGAATTACATACGGCGTGCCTTCACTCAGAAGTGCCTGCGTTTCTGCGGAAGAAAGCACCAGTGAGTTGTTCATTTTCATCCGGATTTTTCCATCGTACTGCGGTGATGGATTCTGTTCCGACTTAAATGACGATCGCATTTTCTCAAGGTCCTCCGGTGTATCAAAAGCGTAATACGCATTTCCCTGTTCAACAAGTTGAAGGGCATATTGCTGATAGAAAGCCTTGCGTTCACTTTGACGATATGGGGCATAGGGACCGCCGGCAATCGGACTTTCATCGGGTTCCAGCCCTACCCAACGGAGGCAGTCGAAGATGTATTTTTCAGCACCATCTACATAGCGGTTCTGGTCTGTGTCCTCAATGCGTAAAATAAATTTGCCCCCATGCTGGCGCGCAAAAAGATAATTGTATAGTACGGTTCGTACGCCTCCCAGGTGCAGGCCACCGGTTGGACTGGGAGCAAACCTGAGCCGAACATTCTTCATCTGTCAAAGATACTGTTCATCAGGTATTGATATCTTTAGAAAATGAAGTATCTGGTTCGTACGCCCTGGTGGCTGAAATGGTTATATCCTGGTTGTCTCTGGGAAATGCCGGCTACTGAAAACAAGGTATACCTGAGTTTTGATGACGGGCCACATGAAGCGGCAACTTCTTTTGTGCTCGATACGTTAAAGCAATATGATGCAAAGGCAAGTTTTTTCTGCATCGGGAAAAACGTGGTGCGTGCACCGGAGCTGTATCAAAGGATTCTGGAGGAAGGCCATAGTGTTGGAAACCACACATATGATCATCTGAACGGTTGGCAGACCAGCAACGAACTGTATTATCAGAATGTCGCAAAGGCGGCTGATGTTATCTCTTCATCAATTTTCCGACCACCTTATGGAAGGATACGATATACGCAGATCAGGTACTTGAAAAAAATGTTGAATTTGAGACCGGTTATGTGGACGGTGTTGAGCGGTGATTTTGATCCGGCATGTTCGGCGGCGGACTGTTTACGTAATGTTCTTAACAATATGGGTCCCGGAAGCATCGTAGTTTTTCACGACAGCGCTAAAGCCTACGATAAAATCGTTTATACGTTACCGAGGGTACTGGAGGAAATAAAAAGAAGAGAATGGGTAACCGAAAAACTCTAAAATCGAATGGAGGTGAAGTCTGAATGGTGTACCTCAAATAAATTGGGCCTGGGTAGACACCCTGGCCCGTTTTTAATCCGTACCCTATGAAAACTATGCGTAAGTTACAAATCTTTTTATTATGTCCAAGTATTTTTTAACGCAGGGTAATCTCCCTGGAAACCCCGTTAACAGTAGCGATAGCGGCATTATCACAGTCGCCGTTTCCGAAGTCCAGCAGACCAACGGTATCGTTCACTCTAATTTCCATCGTACCGCCGGAGATCCAATGGCAGGTGAATGCTTTTATGAGGGGCTTGATAATTACCGATGACCAGGTTCTTCCGTTAGCGTTACCGCCTTTTTTTCCTCCTGTAAACTGGTATATATCATCGAGTGGATAGAGGGGCGTGCCGTTACCTTCCAGTTGTGTCATCATGCTGATTCCGCTCCATGAACGCCAGAAATTTGTGTTCACATTGGTCATCCTGGCATTTTCTACAGTACGTTTAAAACGACGTTGATTGCCACCTGGTTCCGTTGCATTCAGGATGGTGTGCTGGCCTTCAATCTTGAAACTGTCGACCTGGTACCCATCGAAACGGGTTTGAGCCGTATTACCGGGTATAGAAAGCGGTCCTGAATACACCGTGATGACCTTTCCTTTCCTGGTATGATTCCGTATCAGGCAGCCAGATCCAAAGTCGACTACCACCGTTTTAGGGAAAACTCCTCTTTCTTTTGGTGATACTGAAACCGTAAAACAGCGGGTGGCGGGTTCTTCTACACCCGAGATAGCGGATTGTCCCATAAATATTCCCGAGCCGGTTCCGCCATATATGCCGAGATCCTCGCCGGCGCTGACGCCATCGATGCCGGCGGCATTGTCAAAAACGTCGTCAAATGTCGACTGTAGTATCGTTTCACTCAGGCCGGCTTCCAGTACCAGGTCGGAAGATTCAGTTTTACTGATGGCGGACGGGTCCTTTTTGCAGGAAATGGTGAATAACATTGCAGCTAAAATGGGTAGGGCCAGTAGCCTGCAATGGGACTTTAAAATTCTCATAAAGGGGGTTTTATAATGTTAAAAAAGGGAAATTATGTTCGTTATCGCTATCGTCAGACCCTTTATGACGGATAAGGTTTAACGCCTATGCTTAATAATCCGATCTTTATCTCATGGCCGGAATACAATGGATTGATACTCACTGTCATTTGTACTCGGATGAATTTTCCACTGACCGGCACGAAATGATCAGGCGCGCTATAGATTCGGGTGTTAGTAGATGTTATATGCCCAATGTGGATGTGTCCAGTATTGACGCCATGCTGGAACTGGAAACTGATTTTCCCGACCATTGCTTCGCAATGATGGGCCTTCATCCCTGTTCGGTAAAGGACGATTTTGAGGACCAGCTGGAAATCATCAGCGACTGGCTGGCAGTGCGGAAATTTGTCGCTATTGGAGAGATAGGACTCGATTTTTACTGGGACCTTACCCACACCGAACAGCAATATGAAGTATTCAGGAGGCAGTTGAAATGGTCTATGGACTACCAGCTTCCCGTGGTGATTCATTCCCGTGAATCATTACGGCAATGTATAAACGTAGTAAAAGAGACCGGCAACGGCCATATCAGGGGAATCTTTCACTGCTTCGGTGGAACTATTGAAGAAGCTAATGAAATAATAGATATGGGAATGTACCTGGGCATCGGTGGCATCCTGACATTCAAAAACAGCGGGTTGCCGGAAGTGATCCGTAAGATGGGGGTTGACAAGATAGTGTTAGAAACCGATGCACCCTACCTCGCACCGGTCCCCTTTCGTGGAAAACGGAATGAGCCCGCTTACCTTACCTTCGTAGCGGAATTTTTATCTAAAATCACTGATAAAAACTCGCAGGAAATAGCTGCCATCACCACGCGGAATGCTTATGAAATTTTTTTATAAAGCACTGTTACCTCTGCTGAATACTACCACACAGATAGACTAATCTTTTTTGTAATCAGATTCATTTATTTTTTGGCAACAGACATTCCAAGGCGTTTAATACATATACCAGTGGCGCATTCCAGTTGATTGCAATCTCATTGGACGCATAGGAACAATTGGCATCTACGTAAGTGGTTTCAGGTTCTGAAAATCCATAGGTGCAACCATCCTGCTTTCCCGGATTAGGTCCACCGGCCAGCAACCCCGGTACAGGTTCATCAATACCGTCTGCTACTGAAGGACGATGATGTGGGTCTCGCGTCGAGCGTGTACCCGCGCCCGTTAGAAAGCAGTAACCTGTCGCGTTTCTGCCAAGGATATAGTCGGCATTACTGATAACACCATCAAGATACCTGCTTTCTTTGGTCAGCAGGTAAGCATTGACCAGTACAATGCCCTGGTTAGCTGCAACGGCATTGCTTCCCCATTCAAAATCTTTTGTTGATCCACCCATCACGGTATGAAAAGCATTTAACTGTTGGTTTTGCAGCAATGAATCGGCAAAATGTATCACCCTTTTTTTTAAGGTGTTAATGGTTGGGGCGGCTAATGGGGGCAATATTTTTTCATTTCGTATCAGGCTATAGTATCCGGCATAGCTAACCTGGCTCCAGGACGGTAGAGACATCGGCTTGTTTATGTATTTGCTGACTGTATTTAGGTAAACAGCATCTATAGTGGAGACATACAGTTCAGCAGCTGCCCAGGACCATTCATCCCA
>JANMMA010000153.1:0-10537 GCA_031372815.1 Sphingobacteriales bacterium | reverse complement strand
CTCTTGAATTGAGATCATTTGGCTAGTTTCTCTAATAAACCTTTGTCCTCTTCCAGTATTTGATTTATCGCAGAAATATTAAAAATATTCGAGCTATTTTTTGCATTAATCTGTTTTAGAAAAATAAGTAACTCCTGAAGCGCTTTGTCTGATAAAGAATCTAGCACTTGAAGAATTTCCACCTTGATTTCATCTTTTGACATAATCAATTACTTTATACATTCTAAGTTACAATTTCCTTTCATGTTAGCGTTATAAAAATGGCCGCTAACGAGCAGGGCTTTGTGCAGGTGTGGTATTAGTATTCCGTCCGCCCACAACCGCTGCTGATTGAAAATATGAATTTGAAGTTAAGAACTAAAGTCCAAAGTTGTTTGTCCAGCCCAAACCAAAGCCTGGATTTGCAATTGGCTGAAGTTTGTTTGTCAAGCCGCACTTGCACAAAACCCCATGTTAGCGGTTCGTTGTTTATCTCTTTGTCTAATTGTCACCATTGTTGAAACCTAATACCGAGTTGATTGTCTGTAATCGCAAATTCTTTTGCACCCCAAGGTCTCACTGTAACTTTGTTAAGATTTGGATGAAGTAGATGAGGATGTGATGTAGTTACTTTTGCATATACTTCTTCAATATTATCCGTTGCAAGCCTTAGTTCTGGATTATGTTCTTTCGCTAATTGTTCATCTTGAAAAAGCATGATGCTTATTCCGTCTTTTTTTAATACACAGTAAGGCTGTGAAGTATTGAAATCTTTGTGCTCAATTGTAAATTGTAGACAGTCGACAAATAATTTAAGTCCGTCTGAAATGTCTGTATAAAATACACTGGGTATTAATTTTGTAAAATTCATATTGTTTTTATTTCATTTGCCATTAACAATGGTCAGATTACTTTATTTTCGGCAGGATGTCGCTCTACAATGACCGCTAACGTACCCGGCTTACCGCAGTACGGGCAAACCTTCAACTGGCGTGCAGTAAATTGGCTCACCTTTTTCTTTCAAGCCAATTCCCAATGGCCCTTATTGTGGCGAGCCGATGTTATGCGTTCGGTTTTCCTTACAATTTAATATTGGCCATGGTTTCATAAACCTGGCCGCTTTTGATGACTGTCCGGCTGGAACGGAAATTTTCATAATCGTCCAACGGACTCTTATTATAAATAATCAAGTCTGCCTTTTTCCCCTTCTCGATTGAACCATATTTTGCTTCCAAGCCTAAAGCTATTGCACCGTTGATAGTAGAAATCTGTATAATGGCTGGAACTGGGATTCCATACGCTGCCAAGAGAAGCTGTTCAGACAAAGCTGCTTTTCCCCCATTTGGCACATCCGTGCCTATTCGTATTTTAATGCCCTTATCATGCATCCTTTTTACTATTGTCATAAAGGCGTTAAAGTTTTCGGCATTATACTTTATCAATGAATTGCTTAATCCGCGCTCCGGTTTGCTATTGGAGAAATAAGTCAATCCAAACTTCTCTGCAAACAGATGGATGGTGGTGGAAAAACTGGCCCCACCTTTTGCAAGCCTGTCAATCAACGAATCAAGAGCAGCTGATTTATTCTCAACCATAAACCGTGCTTCATTCATATCCCCTTCTATAAAGGTGAAAGAATCCACTTTGACCTTCCCATAAACCGCTTCCATGCCAGCAACAAATCTTTTGTCTTCATCCTCACTGAAAGCAATGCTATGCATGATTGTAAACACATGCTCATATCTAGTAATGCCAATGGCAAGGGTTGTATCCATATTCATGATGCCGTTATCTATATGACCATAAATGTGCATGCCTAAACTATCTGCTGTTTTATAAGCAGCTTCAAATTCGGGTCTTCTCAAACGCCAGTAGAGTTTCAAGTGCCGTACACCCATGTTATAATAGTCCCGCACTTTCTGTCGGGCAGCCTCAGAAGAAGCTACTGTACTATGACCAATATAGGGTTTACGGTCTTCCTTTGAAATTAGTGCTCCGCCCACTGTATAGATGTCTGTGTACTTGGGTGAAGGAAGCGCTGACCAGGTCAGAATGGGTTTAAGCCAACTTTCCGGCTGTCCCATGATCATTGTGACTGTTACACCATAAGGCAGGTAATCATCAGAGAACTTCTTCCTGTAGTATGCTATGGAATCTTCTGCTAAATCTAGTGGCGCCATATCATAGTCTCCAAAGAAATGCATCGGATGAATATGGGCATCAATAATACCCGGTGTCACCAGTTTGCCGGATGCGTCGATTGTTTTCTTTGCCTTCGCCCATTCACTACCTGCAATAAGAGCTACAATGGTATCTGCTCTGATAAGGATGGTTCGGTCTTTAAGTACAGTTCCACGCTTAGTATCAAACACAGTTGCGTGTGTGATTTGTAAATCATACTGTGATTTACAGGATTGAAGAATTACCAGGCCACATAAAAACAACAGTATTTTCATTATTGGTGCTTAAAATGACGCACAAACGCTAACGGCTTGCCGGTGGATGGGCCAACTATTAACTGGGCTGCCCAAAATTGGCTCACCTTCTTCCTTCAACCCAATTTACAGCAGACCTGGCTTTTATAACGTCAACAATTACTCAAAGCCCGTATTGTGGCAAGCCGATGTTGTACCCAGCCTATTTCGCAACTTTATTGCCTCGATAATCTTTTTCGATATCATCCGCAATGAATTTTTCCAGCAAAGATGAGAAAGTTCCCAATTTGGAAAACAATTGTTTTGGAGATTTTTAAGGCATCTTGGCTAACGGTAGGGGCTTTGTGCCGGACGGTCATTCATGTACTGTTGCTGGGTTGGCCGGGCACCGCTTGAGTGGTTTTAGTCCACTGTCTATAAGGTCAATTACTAAAGCTCGCAGAATTACAAATGATCAGAATTTGTACCTTAGCCCGGCTTGCAAAATGCTGATGTTGGATGCTGTACTGTGATAACAACTTAATACCAATAGCTAAACTTAATGAACCGTTTGCGAGTTGTCAATTGTCCACTAAACTTAACTCGATATTCCTAAACGAAAGCACTAGGTGAATTGGCCGCCGATGCTGCTTAATTTATGTAAGACCAAAATGCCCAGTCAAACTTCGGTTATCTCCTTTGCTGCACGAACACCTGATTCAATTGCACCCTCCATACTGGCTGAGTATATGGAAGTATGTTCTCCTGCAAAATGTATTCGACCTTCGGGACGGATGATTTCAGGCAGCCATGAAGTAATTTGTCCCGGAAGAAATAATGAGTATGCCCCAAGTGAATAAGGGTCAAGCTGCCAGCTCTTGGAAATTCCACCCTCGTAGTAGTCGGAAATATTAGGGTGAACTTTGTTCATTTGTTTAAGGGCGAATGTTAACCTGTTGTCACTCGACATCTTGTCAACTTGTAATGCGTCGAGGCCACGTATATGAGCTTCAAGAATAGCTCTTTCTCCTTCTCTTCCTGTTTTGATCATAGGATGCTTTTGTATTTGCCCGATGGGAAGATCTGTCATCGCTGAACCATTTTCACCATTACTTTCCCAAAACCTTTTCTTTACTTCCAGGAAAACACGAGTAGTTGGTGTATAATACAGTCCTGCAACTATCTCTTTTTTAGAGGCTGATAACGAAGGCGAGATATCGATGTTTTGCAATACGGAGAAAGGAATAGTGCAAACGACCCGATCCGCACCAATGCTTTCCTGCTTACCGGCAATGTTAACAATTACTTCTACGCTATTAGAGTCGTTTTTTATGCTCACCACTTCAGCACCAAACCGAATTCGTTCTCCTAATCTAACCGTAAAGGCTGTCGACAAATTATCAACTCCTCCCGGGAAGCTGTAAACATCTTTACTCCCAACACTCTGTACTACCGGTAACAGATTCCAGGCAGCAGAGGCCCGGCCATCTCGATCGGAATACCAGGTAGTCACCCGAATGATTTCCTGTGCCCCGGCAGATGCACCTCCATCTGCGACGAGTTGACACAATGTCTTATTGTCTATTGAACGAGCCCATTCATATAATGAGTCTGAAATGGAAACATCTTTTACGCTATTGACTACAGGCTGTATGTACCTGTCCGCAATACTACCTTCAAGCTCTTCAGGTTTAAGTTCATAAGGCCAATCAATTTTTCCGTTCTTCGGAACAATTCGCCTGCCGCGTAAGTGATAGACAGTATTCCCGACCGGACTGCGAATAGCAGGAGCTTTCAGTGACTCATATGGAATATTGAAAAGTTTCACATACCGGAGAAGATTGAAATAATTATCGTTGAAACTCATGCCACCAGCCTCAGCCGTTAATCCTGGAGTGAAACCTTCCCGAAGTGTAAGCACACGCCCACCGGATCGATTTCTGGCTTCAACCACGTTTACTTCATGTCCGGCTTGTACGAGTTCCCATGCTGCTGTTAAACCAGCGAGGCCTGCACCAAGTACAACCACTTTCTTGCTTGTTTTTTGAGGAGATACCGCGGAACCAATTGGCAGCAAAAGGCCTGTGGTTGCAGCAGTGGAATTTTTCAGAAAGTTTCTACGATTCATCGAATCTGATTGATAGCTAAATTAAAATTGCATATTTCAACAAATAACACCAAAAGCCCAACGGCTAATATGCTAACTTCTTATGTTTGTCATAAGCCAGCCCTATTCTTAAGTTTCTTAAATCTCACATCATTTCTAATTCGTTTCCAGCGGGGGTCATAGTTAAGCCAGGGCAACCAGTCATGAATACCAGCACCGTCTTCCACATATCTGTTTAACCATATAAAAGTATTGTCGAAATCGCCAAGAGCTTCATAAACTGCGGCTATTTGATACTTCACCACATGCTCACCTCTTGCATATCTGTCCAGCACTTCTTGCAAAGCCAGTTTGCCGTTTGATATATCGTTTGCCAGAATGTAGGCACGGGCAAGGTTGGCAACGCCACCTGCATCTCCTTTGAGCGAAGGCGTGGCGAGTTTTTGTTGAGCCAAAGCTTGTTCATATTTTCCTTGCTCGGCAAGTGCAAGTCCTTTGTAAAAATGAGCCAGCCAGTTTGTTTTTGGATAGTAGCTTTTGATGAGGCTATCGCAATGATTAATGACCCAATTGTAGTCATGTGCCATGTAACGCATACGGGAGGAGTTGTCAAGGATAAATAGTCTTGTGAGACTGTCGGCATCGGCAAGGGCTTTGTCTGTGATTTGATATGCCTCGTTAAACTTGTTTTGAGCAGCTACCAAAATGGCGTATTCAAACCGCACCCTTGCATTTTTAGGCTCTGAATCCAAAATTCGCAGAAGGAGTTTTTTGGCACAAGCATAGTCATTTTGATACTTTATTTTACGGTTAGCCATTCCTCTAAGCCCATCTACGGCATTAGGATTTAAAGAAAAGGCTTTCAGAAAATAAGATAAACTTTTCTCGTCTTCTGTTTTCTTAATCATACCCGCATATCTGGGTGCTGAACCGTAGGCATCACTTAATTTATAATAGACTTGGAAATTGGTAGAATCTATAGCTGCCGCTTTCTCGAGTATTTCAATAGCCAATAAAACATTCTCTTTGTTAAGTTGCCCTAATAGATCTTCTCCCTTCTTCATCAATGAATCCGATACGATTCGGGCAGATAAATTATTTACTTCTTTTTCCACCACTGATTGAAATGTAGGACAATCAACAAGGAAATCCTGCGGTAATGATTTTTCTTGTGCAAAAGTAAAACACACATTCAGCAAGAAAAAGAAGCAGATTAGAATTTTTTTACTTACCATGTCCGAAACTTTTTGATTTTAAGGCTTGTCATAAGCTGACGTATAACGTATGGGGCTTGCCGCAGCGCCGGCAAACCTTAAATGGGCTGCCGTAAATTGGCTCACCTTCTTCCTTCAAGCCAATTTATCATTAAATTTTAATATGAAGAGGCTTCATAATATACATCCCTTGGCAAAATGAATGCTATGTCAAATGAAGTGTATGTCCGGGACTCCTGTCAAAAGTACACTCGTTAAATTTTGCTGGTATTTCCTTTTAAATAAAAGTTGATTTTTTGATATTATTCTATAGATTTGCAATACATAGAAACACAATGCAACACGAAACTATGAATCAACGTGAACTTTTAAAAGGAACTTTAGGCACTATCATTTTACAATTGTTGAGTGATAACAAAAGACTGTACGGCTACGAAATTACCCAATTGGTAAAAGTAAAATCAAACAGTGTGGTATTGATAAAAGAAGGTTCACTATATCCCGCTTTGCATAAATTAGAAGCAGACGGATTTATAAAATCTGAAGAAGTATATATAGGTAAAAGGGTAAGAAAATATTATAGCCTAACGCCTCCTGGAAAAAAGTATACTAAAGCCGCTATACTTGAATTACAAAATTTTATCGAAACAATTCAAAGTTTACTAATTCCAAATCTGCCCAACAATGTACCGGCTTAGCAACAACGAAATAAACCTAATACATGACAAATTAATGTCAAGTTCTATACTTAACAATGGTATAGAGCCTGAAATACTGGACCATGTTTGTTGCTTGATAGAAGAAAAGTGCAAGATTGGGGAAACTTCTTTTGAACAAGCGTTAGCTGAGGCGATTATATTGGTATGTCCTAATGGCATCAGTGAAATAGAAGTAGAAAAATCTCTTTTATTAAACTATAAACTTTCAACAATGAAAAAAGTCGTTTTCTTTTGTGGCTATATCACCGCTACATGCATTTCTTTAGGCTTTATGCTTAAAGCCCTTCACTGGGAAGGCGGATGGATTTTTATGTTAGCAGGTTTCGGCATTTTGTTGCTATACTCTTTGCTGTGGTTTTCTTATTCGCTGGCAGGATTTCCTCAAAAACCTGTAAACGAGAAAGTACAAATAGTATCGGGTGCAGGTGCAGGAGCAATAATAGCTATTGGCGTTACTTTTAAATTATTGCATTACCCTTATGCTGATATACTTACACTGATAGGAGTGGTATTGCTTGTAGCACTTTTCTTTCCTATCTTTTTTTATAGATCTTATGAAAAATCTGTTGCCAGTAAATAATGCTATGGTAGGTTGTGCGTTGCATTTTTAGCTTTTTGAATGGTGGCTTTGTGTCGGGGTTTTGTGAGCCTTGTAATGTGCTAAAAATGGCGTCGGGCAGCATGACAAAGTTATGTGTGTTTACATTGGTACTGAATGTTTCAACGCTGATGGCTTGCCGCAGTACGGGCCTGTTGGTGGCTGGCCATGTCACAGACCAATAGTCCGATGTCAAATGTCGTACGAGATTAACTCATCTCTTAGAAATAATTTGTCCACAGAGAAGTGAATCAATCGTGGGGGGTATTCTATAAAAAAGGTCTTGTCCTTTCATGATAAGCTCTGCTCGGTTGCCCCCTCTATCCCGATTTTCGGGTGTAGCAATCGTCTGATAAAAGATCGCTACGATATAAAAAAGACATTCCTCTTTAGGTTTTATAGTTCTTTGAAACATAGTCGGTTTTTCAAAAGATTTCAAGTGTGTTACACCATAGTCAAATAAGGATTGTTTGTCATGGGTCATTGTGTCTGAGGGCAGAAATAATTTTACGAAAGTGTCAGGTGAATGAGGAATTGGGATGGAATCAGCAGAAAAATTAATCGTCAGTGCGAATGGAGTCTCGGTTTCATTAACTACACGAGTAAAGAACACTAAGTGACTGTAATTAAAATTCTTTTTTATAGGTCCCGTGTATGGTCCGCCCTTGGGGAAACTATTTTGTATTACTATGCCATTTGTATTGGTCTCACTATACCATTCAGTTTTAGAAATCCCTTGTCCCGTCGCGGGAGTACAAAACGGTAAGAAAAAAACTGCAAAAATAATAGATCTCATGATTTTATTGTTAGGTTCACATTTCTCAAAATGGATTGCCAGGCTATACAACTTATTTCTGATCCACTTTATTTTTAAAGTCCGTGATGGTCTTTCCATCATAACGATACACTCCACTCTGAGGCCCTAGAACTCCAAACCAAATACTTCCATCGATAGCTTCCAGTAATCCCAGGAAAGCTGGTCCTCCGGACTTAATTTGGGTTACGGTGGGCTCTTTATTGTACAAGGACTTTTGATCATAACGGGAAAGTGCCCAGATATTCTGATTTACTTCTCCTGTGGTCCAGATGTTTCCTTTTTTATCTTCTATTATAGCATAAGCCCCCCCTCTGCGATACCTTAGTGAAGGTTCCGCCATCATAGCGCCAAAGACCATCAACGTCACCGAACCAAATCCTTCCTTTTTTATCTTCGATTATCGACCAAACGTTGTGAAAGGCTTTCCCATCTTTATTTCTGAAAACAGTAAATGTCTTTCCATCATAAAAACAAGCCTCGCCCCTTGTACCGAACCATAATTTCCCAGTTTTGTCTTCCATGATAGTGGTAAGATCATTATTGGAAAGTCCTTCTTGCGTTGTAAAATTTTGAAAAGATTTCCCATCATAACGGCTTGCTCCACCCCCGGTGGCGAACCAAATATTACCGGTTTTATCTTCATAAATACGAAGAGCTCGATTACTGGCAAGCCCATCCTTTGTTGTAAAATGTTGAAAGCCTGCCTGTCCGGTAGGCAGGGATTTTCCATCGTAATAATAAACACCTGAATCTCTGCTGGCAAACCAAAGATTTCCTTTTCGATCTTCCAGAACATCCCAAAAGCTGGGCGACTCTATTGTACTGGTTATATTGGTAAATGTTTTTCCATCATATCGAAAAATGCCCTTCCATGAGGCAATTAAAATGTCTCCGTTTCTAGCTTGCTTTATATTCCGAACCATACTGTTAGGCACCTGGGAAGTGACTGAGTCTTTAATTTCGGATTTGATATTGTCTTTAGATAGGTTCGTTTGATTTTGTCCAAAGGAACTGTGAAAAACAAGCATTAAGACAAGAGCACATAGGTGTATATATTTCATAATTTATTTACTCAGCAACCAACTATATTTTAATTAATGTTTTCGTCATTTGAATCCCCGTGTCTGCCAGCAGGAGTTTTGCTGTACGAAAATATCAATGGCAAGACCAGGACAGACATGAAATCTATGAATATTAATCTGGGTTTTTAACATCCCCCCTTGCTGGGTATGGCATAGATCACGTTGCCTGAAATAGATAAATTGAAACCCATATCTTCTACAGAAGGAAGTAATAATTTCCAAGTTTTTCCCTTGTCTGATGATCTGAAAATGCCTTCAGGATGAGTACAAATGAAGTTTTCGCCAACCTGGATAATTGAAGTCCCGAAGGCTTGCACACGAGGGCGATCATTCCAGGTCCGCCCTATTGAATCAATAAATACTTTGTCGCCGGCATCAATGGCCTGCCAGGTTTTACCGGCGTCGTAGGATGTCATTAAACTACTGGTACCCAACTCTGAACTAGCAGTGATAGCAACGAATCCACCTTTAATCTGTTTTACATCCCAAGCCACGCTATCCTCACTGGTCACCGGGGCCCAGTTTTCGCCATTATCGGTCGATCTTATTATCCTTCTCATACTGATCGCCACAAGTACGCCATCCGACTCTGCCAAATGCCCTACCAGGGCTCCGGTATGGACATGTTTCCAGGTTTTGCCATTGTTAGCAGTTTTAAAAAAGCCTCTGTCGGTGCCGATGAAAATTGTACCTCCGGCAGTCTCAAAAGCGGTGCGTATTCCTGGTCTTTGAAAAATTTCGAATATCGGCGACCATACACTCGTTCCGTTTGCTTTTTTCAGATTTGCACCCCAGTAAAATATCCCGGTTTTACCGGGGGCAATGCTGCTATGTTCGTCAGGGAAAATCTCTTTGGTCCAAAAAGGAGCTGTGGCATTTGGTGTACTGTGATAGAGTCCGTTTCCAACCCTTAAAAACAGCCCTTTTTCATTTGCAAAGAAGCTATTTCCCCGGATACTATCTATCCGCAAATTTTCGGGCAGCCCTTTGCTGATGTCCTGCCAGGTTTGTCCGCCATCTGAAGATTTAAAAACGATCTTTGCAGTTTCACCCCTTTCTTTATTTGGGTCTGGATGGCTATCCGGGAGAAGAGATGATGAGGAAACCGCGAAAAGGATCAAAAAAGCTAGGATATAAATATTCATGGCTATAAAATGATTCGGTGAAACAATAAAGTAAAGTTATCGGGCGGCAACTACCAGGAAGATTTTTAGCATTAAAAAATGTAAAAGATGCGTAAAACGTTTGTAAAACGGTTTTTCATCTCATTTATCTTTTACTATCGGGCAGGTTTAACAATGTGACTCCCTCTGTATGGCAAAAATCACGTTGCCGGAAACAGAAACGTTGAACATCTTTCCTTTTTCAGCAGGAAGTACCAGTTTCCATGTTTTTCCTTTGTCTGATGACCTGTAAATGCCGTCAGAATGACCACAAAAGAAGTTTTCACCAAACTGGATAATGGTTGTAATGTACGTTGGCAGCGGAAGGATCGTAGTATCATTAGGATGCCAGCTTGAATCGGAAAAGCCTTGCGCCGGAAGGTTAGCATTAACCGGCGGCAAGATTGGGTCAATAAAACCATGCGCTTGGAGGCCGGCATCAAT
>JANMMA010000144.1:0-4054 GCA_031372815.1 Sphingobacteriales bacterium | reverse complement strand
TAACAGTGGATGCCTTGCCTGTGGTCCGGAGCCCTTAAAAGAAACATTGGATGCATCCAAAAAAGGGGTCGTAAGAGTAGTATCTGCGAGAAATATATACTTGTCGAGCGGGAAATCACTCACCATAGGCGCAGCAATACCTCTAATGTAACGGTCATAACCCTCACTATTTTTATATCCCGCAAACCTTACATTTATGGCAACTCTCATGATGTCAATGGTTTGCAAAACTAGGTGAAAATTAAGGCTTCGGCACATGCTTGTACTTTCACCCGATTTTACCGTATTTACCACATCGTCTATTGACATTACCTTGTAGGAAGGGTAATTTTATCCCTAATTCCCTTTTCCAGATCATTGTAAAACCATTCCTATGAAGCAGCTGTACACGATTATTTGTGTAGCCCTAATCTCCCTGACGATCCCTGCCATTACACAAGCACAATGCGCCTGCGCCGGTGGTGAACCGGTGGATTCCGTTGTTCAGATTCAAACGCTTTCAGGTATACTTGCCTTCAATACGCCCGTGGTATTCAACAAATTTGACCCCGCAATAGGGGCACTGAATTGTTTAACCACCCGGACCAACGTATTAACCATATTAAACATGAACCTGGTGAACCGGGATCCTACACAAAGGGTGATCTACGAATTTCTCTATACCAGGGTGACCAGTCTCAGTGGGCCGGGTCTAAGTGTTTCATTCAACCAGACAAGAAACATCGGACCCTATGACCTCGGACAGGCTGGAGTGGATGCAGATAGTTCAGTGGCGTACGGTCCGGATACCGTGTTCAGAAATAAGCTGCTGGTAAAAGCTACCACGAACGTGGTTCCCTATCTTGGTATTGGAACAGTGAACTTCAGCTATGTAAATTCAGGATCTTTTTTACCGATACAGGGAAATAACAATTACGGTCTGGATGTATCAGATTACAGTGAAGTTACTATCCGCCTAAGTTATTATTTCTGTCCCAATGTAGTGTTGCCGTCCGGAATGAAAAATTTCCAGGCGAAAATCAATAACCGTAATGTGAAACTCAACTGGGTTACTGAAAATGAAAAATCCGGTAACCGGTATGCCGTTGAAATGAGTACTGATGGCCGTGAATTCATCGCTATCGGCAAACAAAACTCCGCAGGTACAGGCATTAAGCATTATACCCAGGATTATACGGCAACCGCTTCAGTTCATGGCAGGCTCTATTTCAGGGTCAGGCAGACGGATGCTCAGAATCGGGAAAGTTACAGCAGCATTAAAACCGTATCCCTTGACGACAACGGACTAATCAATCCTTCCATCTTCCCAAATCCTGTGGTGAACAGGGTAAACGTTCAGTTTGAAAGCCCGCAAACAGGAACATTGAGCGTAGAACTGATCAATACAGCGGGACAGATCATGCAGCAAAACACCGTTCGGGCAGTAAAAATGTATAACCTGCAGTTTAGCCTGCAACAGAAATATCCACGCGGATCCTACTGGCTAAGGGTAAGGAATGGCCAGACCGGCGAACAATCGGTGAGCCGCGTATCCCTTCAATAATATTCCAGAAAAAAGGACTTTCCCAGGCAATGCTTAACAGCATCGTTTTAGAAAGTCCTTTGTATTTCCGGCCATTGCGTAGCAACTATTAATAATTAACCTGTATTTTTGACTCATGGGTTCAATGGAATATAATACTTCGAGAAGTCACATGGTGATGAGAGAGTATGGAAGGCATATACAGAAAATGATCGATCATATCGTTACAATAGAGGATCCCGAAAGAAGGCAGGCGAATGTTACTGCAGTTATCGAACTGATGGGTTTCCTTAACCCACACCTTAAAAATGTGGAGGACTTCCGTCATAAACTCTGGGACCACCTGTTCCTGATGTCTGACTTCAAACTTGAAGTGAAAAGCCCTTATCCTATACCAACGCGGGAAAAATTATCTGCCAGGCCCAAGCCACTTCCTTACCCTAAGCGCTACCCTAAATATTCGCACCTGGGAAAGAACCTTGAAATGGTCATTAATAAAGCATTGAAAGAAGAAAATCCGGAAAAGCGTTCAGGATTTTCCAACGCTATTGCCTATTATATGAAACTGGCCTATAGTAACTGGCACAAAGAAATGGTGCATGATGACGCTATACGGAGTGAACTGAATGGAATCACTGACGGTCAGCTTGAATTTACCAATACTCCTTTTGTAAAAGTATTCAGGGAGCGTGAAAGGGATGACAGATTTGCAAAACGCAAAGGAAGTTTTCAACCACGAGGTGGTAGTGGTGGCGGAGGTAATGTCCGGAACAATAACAACAATAACCGCGACAATAAAAACCGCGGTCCTCAACAGAAGTTCAACAAGAAACGATTCAAATAGAATGTGGTAATGTGTTAGTGCGATGATGCGATAATGCAAATGTGGGTAATGATGACTTTGTAGCTTGTATAACCACATATTAAATCCCCAATTACCACATTTCATTCTCCACATCACCGCATTACTCACATTCCCACATTATTATAATACTCCTATGTTTTTTGAGGTTACCGGAGGTAAAAAATTACAGGGAGAAATTATCCCGCAGGGCGCCAAAAATGAGGCGCTGCAAATCATCAGCGCTGTGCTGCTCACTCCAGAAACCGTAGAGATCAGTAATATCCCGGACATCCTTGACGTAAATCTTTTGATTGAACTACTCGGTGACATCGGAGTGAAGGTGAATCGAACGTCAAGGCATACCTGCAGTTTTAAGGCGGATAATATTGACATGGATTTTCTCCATAGTGAATCCTTTCGAACCAAAAGTGGCAGGCTCCGTGGGTCAGTGATGATCGCAGGACCTCTGCTCGCGCGTTTCAAAAAAGCTTATATCCCCAAACCCGGTGGAGACAAGATCGGCCGCAGACGGCTTGACACACATATTATCGGTTTTGAAAAACTTGGCGTCGAATTTATCTATCACGCAGAAGACGGATTTTTTCATCTTGAAGCAAAAGAACTTAAGGGAACCTATCTACTGTTAGATGAGCCATCGGTAACCGGAACTGCGAACATTGTGCTTGCTGCGGTGATGGCGAAAGGCCGTACGTCAATTTATAATGCAGCCTGCGAGCCTTACCTCCAGCAGCTCTGTAATATGCTCAACCGGATGGGCGCGAGAATCAGTGGCATTGGATCAAACCTGCTGCACATTGATAGTGTTGATTACCTCGGTGGTACAATCCATACCATGTTGCCGGATATGATTGAAGTGGGTTCCTTTATCGGCCTTGCTGCAATGACCCAAAGTGAATTGACCATTAAGAATGTACGGGTCGACATGCTTGGCGTTATACCTGAAAAATTCCGCCAATTGGGTATCCAGATGGAGATCAGGGGAGATGATATTTATATTCCTTCACAAGACCTCTACGAAATACAAACATTTATAGATGGATCCGTACTCACTATTTACGATGCACCATGGCCGGGTTTTACACCTGACCTGCTGAGTATTGTACTAGTCACCGCTATACAAGCGAGGGGCAGCGTACTCATCCATCAGAAAATGTTCGAGAGCCGTTTGTTTTTTGTCGATAAACTGATCGACATGGGCGCAAGGATCATTCTTTGTGACCCTCATCGTGCTGCTGTAATAGGACTTGAAAGGGAACAAAAACTTCGTGGCATCTCTATGAGCAGCCCTGATATTCGTGCTGGTGTTGCGTTGTTGATTGCAGCACTCAGTGCCGAAGGGAGAAGTGTAATCCAGAATATTGAACAGATCGACCGGGGATACCAGCAGATTGATGAAAGGCTACGCGCCATAGGTGCTGATATCACCAGGAAATAATCTAATCATGTACTGGCATATCGCATTTGACAGTGATATGATGATGAAAGAAGTGAGCATGGCGTCAAGGAAAAGGGTCTGGAATAGAGTTGTTGCAGGACCTCCGCTATTCATGATAGCCATGATCGCCGGCCTTTTTCAGGTATACATTCCAGTTGTTATATACTGTGTGACCCCATTAGTTTTCTTATTTTTACCGGGCCTGGAACTGGAAGAGAGCATTGATCAGGAA
>JANMMA010000100.1:0-2186 GCA_031372815.1 Sphingobacteriales bacterium | reverse complement strand
ATCTTTCATACGCCACAGGTCGGGCGCAACAGCCACATATAGATCGTCACCATCGGCCAATACGCCTCCCGCGACATCAGTCACTTCATCATGAAAATCTCCAACAACCTGCTGCGTTTTATCAGCAATGCCATCACCGTTAATGTCTTCGACGCGATAAACAAATTCCTTTTCTATGGTAAGATCACGCCAGTCGTGAGAACTATCGCCATTTACGTCGGACAGCCATAAATTTTTTGAACTGTTTTCGGGCGACAATTCCTCGTGCAGAAATTTTCGCCTATCCTCTACCGTTTGCAGACTTATAGACCTTATCTCCCAGTCACTGTGCCCCCTGATGTCAAACTCTGAATGTTTCTGCCTGCCCGTAGTGGTATAGAACAGTCTGCCCTGATCATCGATATCAATAGCAATGGGTGGAAAAATCAGTGAATCCACTGCCCATAAGGTAGCGGTTAGTCCATCGGCCAACTGTGGCTTAATAATACTGCCTACTGAATCCGAGAATCTCGCAGTAACATTCGGATTCAACTGGTGGATGGTATCTATATTTTCAGCAACGGGTTGTTTGCAAGAACAGAGTACAATGAAATATCCAATCAAAAGGGAAGAAGTAAATTTATTCATAAAAGCGTTTGGTAATAACTAAAGCGAAACAGATCATTCCCAATATCGGTATTTTGATGGGAAGAAATACTTGCAATTATTATTATACCTTTCATCAAACTACCCTATATGGCATATACCCGGAGGAATATTTTGCAATCCATAGGTGCACTGGCAGGCGCATCCATTCTTCCAGTCGGTGCCAGTGCAGGAAGTATTGCCACTGTAGAACAAGCGAATCTTCCCACAAACCTGGACGACCTCACAAATCTTTTTGATTTCGAAAAATTCGCCGAAACAAAGATGAGCCATATGGCTTATGAATTTGTGTCGAGCGGTGCTGCAGATGAGCATACCGTAAAATGGAACCGCAATGCACTGGACAGCCTGAAAATTCAAACTCGCGTGCTTAATGATGTCGCAACGGTAGATACGAAAGTCAGCCTTTTCGGATTAGAGATACCCTACCCTATACTGATTGCACCCACCGCATTTCATAAACTCATGCATGCCGAAGGCGAACTGGCAACAGCACGTGGGGCTGCAGCCGCAAATGCTATTTATGTCGTTAGTTCATTCACCACAACACCCATAGAAGAAATAAAAAAAGTGGCTACCGGTCCTTTATGGTTTCAGCTTTATGTGGTTGACGACCGTTCGTTTGTGAGAGACCTCTTGCACAAAGTGGAAGCCAATGGATGTAAAGCGGTATGCATAACCGTAGACACACCTGTTTCAGGAGCAAGGAACCGTCAACAAAAAGCGCATTTTAAGTTGCCGGATGATCTTCATCCTCCATATATGATAGATACCGCTTTCGCCAGTAAAGGAACAGCATTGAAATTTAAAAAATCATTGACCTGGAAAGATATAGAAGAGCTAAAATCAATGACTAAACTTCCTGTATTATTAAAGGGAATATTGAATCCTGAAGACGCAGACAAAGCTTGTAATATTGGTGTTCAGGGCATCATCGTATCCAACCATAGTGGACGAAACCTGGATACCGTTCCAGCAACGATTGAAGTATTACCATCTATCGTGGTAAAAGTAAATAAAAGAATTCCGGTATTGATGGATGGCGGTATACGAAGGGGAACCGATGTATTAAAAGCAATGAGCCTGGGTGCATCCGCGGTATTGGTAGGAAAGCCTATTTGTTATGGCCTTGCATGCGGTGGGGCTGATGGTGTGACAAAAGTATTGGACATATTGCGCAGGGAATTTGAATATGCGATGGCACTTTCCGGACGACCGTCAATTGCGTCTCTTGATCCATCGGTGATATGGAAAGAAACATAAATACCTCCTATGATGCCAAGATAACGATTGTATCTAGAAGTTGTTCCAGGATAACATTTGCGAAATATAGCTGTATAACTGCTGATTAAAGTGCAGAAAAAAAAATTGGCTATCTATGAGAAAACAAATAAAACAAGAATGCCTGGTTATTGGTGGTGTCAGTTCAGCTCAGGGGAATTAAAAGTATCACCCTGCCGAAGATCACCGGTCTGATATCCTTTTTTGAACCAGTACATCCTTTGTTGTGATGTACCGTGGGTAAACGCATCGGGTACTAC
>JANMMA010000088.1:0-8398 GCA_031372815.1 Sphingobacteriales bacterium | reverse complement strand
ATTAGGGCCGCGTCGCGCTAAGCTGATTTACATTATTGATGCCTTAAAATTCTTCAGAAGTTATACGGTGAGCAAACCAAAAATTGTCAACCATTTTATCAACTCGATCATGATCGGAAGCTATATTAAAACCTCGGGACGAAGTTTAATGCGCAACAAACTGTCCTCATCCATCAATATTGTTGGCCTTGCCATCAGTATGTCTGTCGGGTTATTGCTGATTGCCTTCCTGCTCGACCTGCGTTCGTACGATAAGTTCAACAAAAATGGTGAAAGGATCTATCGCATCACCAATGTAGCAACTTTCAAAACTGAACAAAGTGGCAAGTTTGCAACTACTTCAGTAAAGACCGGAAAACTTATCCGCGAGAAAGTGACCGGCATTGAAGAAGTGGCTATTATGCGCAATGACTTTTTGCAGGATGCGAAAGTTGGCGACAATATTCTTCCCATCAAAGGCTTTTGGGCGGAGCCTTCCATATTCAACATATTTACCTTTCCGATGCTGGAAGGAAATCAAAATACGGCGCTGAAAGATCCTTATTCCGTGGTTCTAACAGAAGCTGCAGCGAAAAAACTTTTCGGTAATTCACCAGCGCTCGGCAAGGCAGTCAAATTCGATACCGTCAATTACCAGGTAACAGGTGTCATGAAGGATGTTCCTTTTTTTTCACACATTAATTTCGAAGCACTTGTATCGTTCTCTACACTTGAACAAACAAGTAAAGGCGATCAACAATTTGAGTCATGGGAAAACATGTGGTCAAACTCTGTTTACCTCTTGTTGCCACAAAATGCAGACATGGCTTCAATCCGGTCGCAGCTTAACGTACTTGCAAAAGAGCAAAATCTTGCTGAGGAAAACACTAAGATCCAACTGGAACTTCTTCCTCTGTATAACACTGTGGTTGGAGAGAGTCTCCGTCAGTCGGAAGGAGGACCTGGCTTCGCGGGCCCACACATGCCTCCGGTAGTACTATGGATACTCGGCGGACTTGCACTGGTGGTGATATTGTCGGCCTGTTTTAACTACACCAATCTTTCTATAGCAAATGCCATGCGCCGGTTTAAGGAGGTAGGCCTTCGCAAAGCCATCGGCGCAGGAAAGAACCAGGTTAGGCAACAGTTCCTCGTGGAGGCCATCTTGATCTCCCTTGCATCCCTTATTCTTTCATTCCTCATGTTTCTCGTATTGCGGCCCCAGTTGTTAAACATAGCTCCGGAATTGCAACGTACAGTTAAACTTCAACTCACTCCTACTACAGTAGTAGCCTTTATGATCTTTTCGGTTACCGTAGGGGTTATTGCGGGGTTCATGCCTGCAATATTTTTTTCGAAGGTCAGTGCGATCAATGCACTCAGGAATGTGTCGTCGGTGAAAGTATTCAAGCACATCTCTCTCCGACGCGCCCTGGTGGTGATTCAATACTCGCTCACCCTGATCTTTATAACAACAACCGCCGTTGGATATGTGCAGTATAAAAACATACTTGCATTCGACCTCGGATTCAACACTGAAAACATCCTCAACATTGATATGCAGGGTAATAAGCCCGATGCATTTCTCGAAGAACTAAGAGAAATGCCGGAAATAACCGCTCTGTCCCGATCATTGATTACCACCGGCGTTGGAAATGCCTGGGGTGCCATTATGAAGTATAAAGATTCGCGAGATTCTGCGGTGGTCCTGACCAACCACGTCGACCAAAACTACTTGCCACTACATGCATATAAACTTATTGCCGGCAATAATTTTGTTACACGACCCACTGCATCTAATGCCGTTAGCGAAGTCATTGTTAACGAACAGTTTTTAAAGCGATTCAACATTGCAACCAACGACCCACAAAAAGCAATCGGTGAGAAGATCACTTTCAGTAATTTCCAGGTACATGGACTCAGTTTGACCATTGTTGGAGTAATGCAAGACTTCCATTATGGCAAGGTCGAAAACCTCATCGGGCCGGTAGCATTCATACCATGGACGCCAGAAGACAGGACAATCATTAATGCAAAAATACTAACAACTGATATGCCCGCGACCTTAGCCAAGATTAATTCGGTATGGAAAACAATCGATCGTGTTCATCCCTTTGAAGCTAAATTCTACAAAGAAGAAATAGAAGATGCATACAGTGAATTTTCCGCCATGATCAAGATCATTGGCTTTCTTTCATTCCTTGCCATTTCTATAGCATCAATGGGATTGTTCGGTATGGTAGTATTCACCACTGAGACCAGGCTAAAAGAGATCAGCATCCGCAAAGTAATGGGCGCTAGCTCCGGCAACCTTATCTACTTATTGAGCCGCGGCTTTCTCGTATTGTTGTCGATATCGGCACTCATCGCTCTGCCCTTAACGTACGTGTTCTTCGAAAACTTTGTGCTTAGGAATTATCCGTATCACACACCTGTACATATAGCCGAGATGTCTGTTGGCTTAGTGGCGGTACTGCTGATTGCATTCATTATGATCGGATCGCAGACGCTGAAAGCAGCGCGGAGTAATCCGGCGGTGGTATTGAAGAGTGAATAGGCCATTTACTAACTCCTTATCCAAAATGAGTAAATTTATGAAAAATTGCACTTTTGTTCAATTCGCCATTGGTTCTAGCGTTGCTTTTGTTGAAAAAATCAAAAACTGCAGTTCCGGAAACCGTTTTGTTTGAAAGTGTTTCCTGTTGCGCATCCAATATATAAAAGCTGATGCTGTCCTTTCCTTTTACCATTTCAATATGATAACCGGCTGCTTCCTGAACCAAACCGCCATGCACAGCTTTGTGTGTATGGCTTTCTGTTTGTGCAGAAACGGTACTGCCTGCAACGAGCAGGATAAAGACAGGAATAATTGATTTGATTGTTTTCATTTCTTAATTGTTTTTTGATGATAATAATTAATTGTTTGAAGTTTATACTATGAATATCAATCCTGAATTTTTACCCGCAAAAGTTTTATTGAATTAATAAAAACCAATGTATCCGGAAGTAAATGAATAGCTGCTGCTTCAACCGGCCCCAGTATTTTTAGTAACACCAGTGTAATTCCAATTACATGCACCACGCCCACACCAACAATAATATTTTCTTTAATGGTCCGAAATGCCCTTTTACTTATAGCTCTTGCTCTTGCGATTTTTTCCAATTTATCCTGCATCAATACAATGTCAGCGGCTTCCATTGCTGCTTCGGTTCCCATTACGCCCATTGCAATGCCGATATTTGCCTGTACCAATGCGGGTGCGTCATTAATACCATCACCCACCATGGCTACTTTTGCCCCTTTACCTTGTAGTTCTTTTATAATCTTGATCTTATCTTCCGGTAATAAATTGGCCCTGAAGTCTGTAATGCCTAATTGTTGGGAAACATGCTTTGCAGTTTCAGGATTATCGCCGGTAAGCATAACAATATTTTTAACCCCGCTTTTTCTGAGACCTTCAATCATCTCTTTTGCTCCTTCACGGATAGCATCAGATATATAAAAAATACCTGCTACTTTATTATCAACTGAAAGATAAATGGCCGTATCAGTAAGATTTTCGGAAGTCTTTGACATCAATACTTTACTTTCCTCCATGTATAACTTATTACCGAATAAAACAGTTTTGCCTTCCACTTTTGCTGAAACCCCACGACCTTTTATCACTTCAAAGTTTTCAGGTTCGCCATAGGTAAGTTTTAATTTGTCAGCATAAGTTAATATTGCTTTTGCCAAGGGATGACTGGAACGTCTGTCAACAGCAGCAGCCATTTGAACCAACTTAGCTTCATCAAAATTTGTATCTGTTATTTCCACACGATTTACTGTTGGGCTTCCAACTGTTAAGGTTCCTGTTTTATCAAAGACAATTGTAGTTACTTTTGCAAGTTCCTCTAAAAATTTACCACCTTTTACTAGAATTCCTTCCCTTGCGGCACGGGCAATAGCGGCGATAGTAACCAGCGGTGTTGCTAAACCTAATTCCGCCGGGGAAGTAAAAATGAGCAATGCAATTACAAGCCTTACGTCACGGGTATAAAAATAAACGGCACCAACAAAAATGAATACAACGGGAATCAGCCACGACGCAACTTTATCTGTCAACTTTTCGATAGGCGCCTGTTCAGCTTCAGCTTCCTCCACCAACGTTATGATGCGGGAAAAAACAGTATCCTTTCCGGCTTTAGTCATTTCAATATCAAGTGCTCCCAATTCAACAATAGTTCCTGCAAACGCATCGCTACCAACAGTCTTTTCCTGCGGATTACTTTCTCCGGTTATGGGGGCTTGATTGACAGAACCTGCACCACCGGTTACTTTTCCATCCACCGGTATCTTCTCTCCGGCTTTTACCAAAATAATATCGCCAATTTTCAAATCATCTATTTGTATTGTTTCTTCTCTACCCTCTTTTTTCACTACCGCTATTTTTGGTACAGACCCAATTAATTCTTTTATAGATGCTCTTGCACGTTCGCCGCTGGCACTGGCAATGTATTCGGCAATAAGAATAATCATTAACACTACTGCACCAGCGAGGTATTCTTTACCAAGAACGGAAATGATTACGGCAATGGTAATGAATAGTTCAGTACCTATTTTACGTTCTTTTATTAAATCGGTTGCAGCAGTTTTTACTAATGAGTAAAGCCCAAAAGCCATGGCAGCAAGCAATACAGGTAAAGGAATAACATCTAAAAAAAATAAAAGACTTGCAATTCCAACAGATAAGATCCGTACAATCTCCCAGAGAAACTGGCGGGAAAAGAATGTTTGTGATATAGTCATGGCAAAATTGTGTTAATCAGGAAATAAAAAATGTAATAAAGTACTTGCGTTTTAAATATTTATTCTTCAACATTTTTCATAGCTGATAGTATCGAGTAGGCTCCTTTCAAAGCGATAATAGTGGTCGATACATCAAAATTGTCTGGAAAAGTCACGGCTACATATCCTCCTTCTTCGTTTCCTTTGGTAACCGGGATCATTTTAAAAACAACACCTCCTTTTGCTGTATCTTTTTGAACAAAAACATAATCTCTACCATCAGATTGAACCACGGCTTCCACAGGTAATGCATTTACATTATCTGTACGGGTTTCAATGAGGGCTTTTACATACATACCAGGCAATAAGGACGGGTCGGTTGAAGAAACAAGATGACAATGAACAGGAATAGTGCCATCCTCACTGGTTGCTTTGCCAATCAGATAAACAGTTGCCTGCCTGTTATATTCCGTTTCATTGGAAAGTGCAAAACGGATGGGGAGTCCCACACGGATTTTTTGAACATCTTTTTCAAAAACATTTAATGCAAGATGCATATCGCTTTTATCAGATAATTCATACAAGACATCACTTGGAGTTACATATTTACCCCGATTAACATTACTGCCTGTAACAAAACCGCTTATAGGCGCATATAAATTACTTGTACGGGAAATGTTTCCTGCGCTTACTGCACTTTTACTGATGCCTATGAGCGCCAGCTTTTGTTCAAGCCCGCTTATTTTTGCCTGAATAATTTTGTATTCGGAAGCAACCTGCTGAAATGCCTTACCAGAGTTGATATCTTCCTTTCGCAATTCCTGTTGCCTTTTATACTCTAACGCAAGAAACTCTAACCTACCCTCGCTCTCCAGATATTCCTGCTGAATATTTATAAATTCAGCGTTTTCAATAACAGCCACCACCTGCCCTTTGCGAACTGCCTGTCCCTCTAACAATCCTGCGCTTTTTAAATAACCACCTAATGGTGCAGATATAGAAACGGCATTCTGCGGTGGCACATCCAATATACCGTTAACCTTAATTAAACTGCTCAAATTTCTCTGCTCTGCTTTACCAGTTTTTACATCAGCAACTTTATATTGCTCTGTAGTTAAAACAATTTCATCCTTTACAGTTGCGGAGTCTCCTGATACAGTTTCTGTTTCGACCTTGCGCTCATCTTTTTTATTACCACAGCTTGCAAGAAAAACAGTGATTAGAATGGCAGTGACTATTTTTAAATTGTATTTCATTGTTTTTTAGTTTGAGTTAGAGCTTAATTACCCAATATGTTTTCGATTAATAAAATGGTTTGACTTAACTGGTTGAGGGCTTCTACATAATCGGTTTTAATTTTAAGGGCCAAAGCGAGGCTTTGCTGAAATTGTATATATGGAATTTCACCTGCCCTAAAAGCCCTTTCAGCATTCCTGATAATCAGATCAGCCTGTGGTAAAGCACCTGTCTCATAGTAGGTAACTGAGCTTTTATATTTTTGATATTGAAAAACCAATACCTGCATCCGGCTTTGCAAATCCACTTGTTGGTATTGGTAATTGGTGGCTGCAATTAGTTCGTTGATTTTGGAGGCATTTATTTTCGCTTTATAATCGGAAGGGAAAATCGGTACGGCAATACCCACATGAAACCCATGAAAACGATCTGTAGCTGAAAACTTTGTATCAGTACCGTTTACATTCATTATGCCCCGGAAAGATTGATTGAAATATCCCGCTAAAAAATCAGGCAATCGCTTTGCTTGTTGCAGATCTGTTTCCCGTTTACTCACTTCAATTTGCTGCTGAAAAAAGCGCAGGTAAGGGGATTGCGTTAATGTCATGCTGTCTATAAAGAGATGGACATCTTTTTTTAGCGTAGCGGTATCAGGCACAGAAACGGGTTCTGCAATTTGTAGCAGGGTTTGCAAATGCTGTCTGCTTATATCAATATCCGCATCTGTTTGAACAATGCTGTTTTTAATTTCAAGCGACTGCGTTTCGGAGGTGGTTTTTTCAAGCAACGTGCTTTCCCCGGTTTTATAACGAAGCGTACTTGCTTTTACAAGATTATCATATAAGGTATCCTGAGCAATTAATAAATTTCGGCGCAGTTTTAAATACACCAGTCTATAATAAACTTCTTTTACATTTCGCTTTAATTCAGCCTGGCGGACAGCTAAATTTTGTTTACTACCTTTAATTCTTGCATCAGCTAACAGTGCCTGATTTTTGTAAACGGTGGGAAACTCCATACGCTGCGTGATACTAATATTATTATCCCAGTTGATACTATTGATCTGTCCCTGGTTAATTGATATGATGGTTTTATCAAGGTTCCTTGCACCACTTCTTAAAGCGGTTTGCAAATCAACTTCATAACCTGCAGAGCGGACATTGAGGTTGTTTTTTAATGCTATATCCAGCCCTTCTGTCAAGGTAATAGGTCTGGAGTTTATAATTCCTGGGTCAGAAATTTGGCCCAATGAAGCTAATGGTAAAAAACCTCCTCCAACCGAAAAGAAGAATACCATTATCGTAGTTGTTATTGGCATCCTGTTTCCACCTTTTTTTCTTTTTTCAAATAAAATATACAGTACGGGCAATACTATCAGCGTAAGGAAAGTAGCTGATATCAATCCACCAATAACTACAGTTGCCAAAGGTCGCTGTACCTCTGCGCCCGATGAATTGGATAATGCCATTGGCAAAAATCCCAAAGAAGCAACTGCCGCTGTCATTAATACGGGTCGTAATCTAAGCCTTGTGCCTGTTACTACCCGTTCCTTAATATCGGTAATACCTTCTTTTTCTAACCGGTTGAATTCTGCAATCAATACAATACCATTTAATACCGCTACCCCAAATAAAGCGATGAAGCCTACACCGGCTGATATACTAAAAGGCATGCCTCTTATCAGCAATGCAAATATGCCCCCAATTGCAGATAGCGGTATCGCGGAAAATATCAGCAGGCTTTGATTCATAGAATTAAAAGTGAAATACAAAAGCAACAGTATGAGCAGAAGGGATACAGGTACCGCAACAGCCAAACGCTTGTTGGCAGCCTTTAAATTTTCAAACTGCCCGCCATAAGTAACATAGTAACCCGGGGGGAATTGTATTTTACTACTAATAATTTGCTCAATATCGTTCACTATACTTTCCACATCCCTGTTGCGCACATTGAAGCCTATGGTTATTCTGCGTTTTGTATTATCCCGCTGGATTTGATTGGGGCCACTTTTAAACTCAACAGTCGCTACTTCGTTTAAGGGAATTTGTTCCCCATTGGGTGTACTAAAATATAAATCGCTAACATCCTGCAAACGCTGCCTGCTTTCCCTATCTACCCGAACTACCAAATCAAAACGTTTCTCGCCTTCGTAAACTGTTCCTGCTGTTTCGCCGGCAAAAGCTGTTTTTATAACCCGGTTTATATCTTCAATATTTAAAGCATACTGTGCAATTTTATCACGGTTGTATCGTATTTGAATTTGTGGCAGCCCGGTTATTTCTTCTACATATAAATCTTCTACGCCATCAACATCTTTTATCTGGCTGCTAACTTTTGCGGCTTCACTGGCAAGTACATCCAAATCGTCACCATAAATTTTTAATACTACATCCTGTTTGGCACCGGTGATTAATT
>JANMMA010000082.1:0-4024 GCA_031372815.1 Sphingobacteriales bacterium | reverse complement strand
ACACCGAAAATCTTGTAGCCCCAGGGCCCGGCAGCGAGTTGAAATACAGATGCAGCGGGATTATTATCCTGTAATGTAAGCCCCTGTGACACTACACCGAGCGCTGCCAGAAATAGCATCACCCTCATAACAGACGTCAGTAATATTCCTGTTACTGCGGCTCGGCTAACTTCCGGTAAGGCTTCTTGCCCTTTTATGCCTGCGTCTAACAGCCTGTGTCCGCCAGCAAAGGTTATGTAACCTCCAACCGTTCCACCCACCAGTGTGATGATTGCACGGGCGTCAACTACCTCCGGCCAAACCGACCTATATAATGCCACTCCGAGTGGAGGTGCTGATGTGAATGTTACATACAGTGTTAGAAGGATCATTACAATTCCGAGAACTTTTGTAAACATATCCATCATGGCACCGGCTTCTTTAGATAAAAAAATGCCGATCGCTATCATCGTGCTAATGGCTGCACCAGTTTCAGCAGGAATGTGAAATAGCACCTGCATCCCTAATCCCGTTCCTGCGAGGTTGCCAATATTGAATGCTAATCCACCGGCGACTATTAAGGCAGATAACAGGTAACCAAGTCCGGGTAAAAGTCCATTCGCCAGGTCCTGCGCACGTTGTTCACTCACCGCCAGTATCCTCCATATGTTCAACTGTGCACCAATATCAAGGATGATGGAAATAAGAATTACAAATCCAAAACTTGCAGCAAGCTGTTTGGTAAATACTGCTGTTTGCGTAAGAAACCCAGGTCCGATAGCTGAGGTAGCCATTAAAAATGCAGCGCCGATAATGGCTGAACTACCATGTTTTTTCATGTCTGATGCAGCAACTATATTGGCCGAACGGCCCTGCTTTTTCATTCGTTGTTACATGATTTGATGGTAATGCCAGCAGACTCCAGGGCAAGCCTGATTTCTTTTGCAAACTGTACGGCATGCACCCCGTCACCATGAATGCAAATGGTTTCTGCCTTGATTGAAACGGCATTACCCTGGTCACTGACTACTGTTTTATCTTTTACCATCCGGATAACCTGCGCTACCGCAACATTAGTACTTGTGATTAGTGCATTCGGCTTTGTTCGTGGCGTAAGGCTTCCATCATCCTGGTAGTGTCGGTCAGCGAATACTTCACTGCAGGTTTTTAGTCCGCGTGAAATGCCTGCATTTATCAATTCACTTCCCGACAAACCATACAAAAGAAGTGATTGGTCGATGTCAGCAACCGCATCAGCAATTGCCCTGGCGTAGTTAGCATCTCTTGCCGCCATGTTATATAGAGCACCATGAGGTTTAACGTGATGAAGTTTGCCACCATTGACCAGAACAAATCCTGCTAAGGAAGATACCTGGTAAATCATTAGCTCATAAATTTCTGCAGGGCTCATCATCATTTCCCTTCTTCCAAATCCTTCAAGATCCGGGAAGGATGGATGTGCGCCGATAGCAACACCATGCCTCTGTGCAAGTTTTACGGTCCGTTGCATTACGGATGGATTTCCGCCATGGAATCCACAGGCGATATTTGCAGAAGTAAGAAATGGCATGATCGCTTCGTCATTACCCACCACCTGGTTTCCTAAACTTTCACCTATGTCGCAATTAAGGTCAACCGAAATCATACACCCATTTTTGCCATTATCGTTTTTTCTATCCTGGCCAACTGTTCTTCTCGCTCAATATAGAGTGCTTCTGCCATATGTGGCAATACTTCTGAGAACGTGATTTTATCGCCGGGCCGCTTCTGGGCACATAATGAAAAATCTGCTTCTATTACCTGAGCAATGCGTGGATATCCGCCTGTTGTTTGTGCATCAGCCATAAGGATCAGTGGGTTGCCGTCGGGCGTAACCTGGACAGTACCCATGCTTACGGCAGTCGATATCATTTCCTTTTGTTGTGTTAGCAACAACGGACCTCCCGACAATCGGTATCCCATTCTATTGGATGACTGAGTTACGAGGTAACAAGACCGTTTCCAGTTTTCTTTCGACGCTTCAGTAAACATAGGCCATTCTTGTCCCCTGGTCACACGGATGGCGCCTACGCCCTTAGGGAAAGCTGTTTCACCATAGCCCCAGGATGCCATACTGATCACCGAGGTATCGAGTTGCTCTACCATTTTAACAGCACGCCGTGAGGGCAATCCCCCATACAAAACATCGTTAGGCTTCAATACCCGGCCTGCACCAGCCTGAACATAAAAACTTCTGCTACCCATAACGGGCGTCATGGTCCATCCTCCGGCAATACCCATATATAAACGGCAGCCATCATTACTATAACGGAAATCAATAGCCGAATTTTTGGGAATCCAGATGGCTTTATTCATCCCTAAGGCCAGATTGCCGCAGTAAGGTTTTGATCCGCCCCCACAGAATGCGACCAGGCTATCTTCCGTAAATATAACCTGCAACCCGTGAAGCGTGATTTCTAATACCGCCTCATTCCGGCTATTTCCTGTAAGCAGGTTGGCGACAGTTGCAGCATACTGGTCCATGCTACCACTCACGGGAACACCATAGCGGCGATGACCATACCGCCCCCGGTCCTGCAAAGAACAATACATGCCGGGTTTGATGATCTTAATGCCCAAGAGTATTCATTTTATTATATTCTTCAAGACTGACAGCATAAAAACTCACTTCATCGCCAGGTTCAAACAAAGCTTTACCGTTGCTAAATAATGTTAGTGGTGTTCTGCCCAATGCATACCAGCCTGCTGGCGCATCAAAAGGATATATGCCCGTCTGCCTGCCAACGATAGCTACTGTTCCTGCTGGCATGAGTAGCCGGGGCTTTGCTTTTCTGGGTAAGAACATTTTTTCTGGAAGTATACCCATATATGGGAAACCAGGCTGAAAGCCCAGCATGAAAACCCGGTATTTTTCAGCACAATGCATACTGATCACATCTGCTGTTGTTAACTGTAGCAAATCAGCGACCTCCTCCAGGTCAAGCCCTAATGAAGGGTCGTAACATACAGGAATTTGCAAACTACGAGCCTGAGATCCGGCGGAAATTTCAGCCTGTTTGAGGATGCCGGAGAGATATTGACGAATATAGCTATTAGAATCAGCTATCCCAGCCTTGTATATAATGTAGGGATCGAAGTAAATGGTAAGCGTATGGTATGCGGGAACGTTTTCAATCCATCCAACAAAAGGAGAACTACTGACCAGTTCATCAGCAAACATAACTTCCCTGTGTACACTAATATCTATTTTCTCCTCCCAGTCAAGCGTAACTGATTTCTCATTGATCCTGGATATTTCATAACGAACCATGCCATTGAAGTTAGCACACCCTAAATAAAAAACCGCATCATTTCTGACGCGGTTTACTTAGCACTGTTTGTTTCAGAGGTTGTGCAAAGCGATTTATATATAAAGGCCTTTGCGGCGCACCTTCTTGTAAAACCTGATCGGATAATAATCGGGGCGCTGTACAAGCTTATTGATAAAGTTTTGCAACATTTCTATTATTAATATATGCCTGATCATAATCAATGGATTTTCTTCCTAACGCCCGCAATTACAGTTTAGTATGCGCGCACTGTTAAAATTTATTAACCTTTCTTAACATTAAAGCCAAGTTCATTAACTGTATTCCCGCAAACCCATGTCTAGCTTAGCATCTGAACGTGGAAATATGAACAGGCTTCTCATTATCATAGTAGCAATTTTTTTGCCATTCGCTGCTTTGTCGCAACAATTAACAATCCGTGGTAAACTGTTGGATACCCTTCGCGCTCAGCCCGTGCAAGGCGCAACCATAAGCATTTTGTCAAGGGTTGATTCTTCATTGATCAGCTTCACTATGTCCAATGCCAAAGGTGAATTTGCTTTTACGGGTATTGATAAAGGAAGTTATCGTCTGCTTATTACTCACGTGAACTATCATCATATCAGCAGTTACTTTGAGACCACCTCCGACAAGCTTTTATTTGATTTCGGCACAATTTCTTTAGGCGACAAGTACAAAACCATGAATGAAATTGTAGTGCAGGCAGAAGCTGCGCC
>JANMMA010000047.1:0-33742 GCA_031372815.1 Sphingobacteriales bacterium | reverse complement strand
GCCTTTTGTTTGCGATGAAACTAGCGGAATTTTCTGTGCTGCAGCGTTTCAAGGCCTTTCCACCAATTCTTTTGCTGGATGACGTTTTTGAAAAGCTGGACGAAAAAAGAATGCACAACCTGCTGCATTGGACCTGCGTTGAAAATTCAGGGCAGGTATTTCTTACAGACACTCACTGCAACAGGCTAAATGAGGCCCTAAAGAAATTATCCCTTCCTTTCCAGGTAGAAATTTTATAAGGATCTTTTTGAGTAAATTTACTTTTCAATTCAACCGGTGGCACAGTATTCATTATCACAGGCACTACAACAATTCCTGAAGCAAAGTAAGATCAAAGGCAACATACAGGCGATGCAGATCGAGGAGGTGTGGGAAGAGTTAATGGGTAAAACCATCGCAAGGTATACAGACTCAATTCAGATTATTAATCAGACCCTTTTTATTAATACCTCAGTTGCTCTGTTAAAGAACGAACTGCTTTTTCAAAAAGAAAATATAATCAAGCGCGTTAATGAAGCGCTGGGCGAAAAAGTCATCAGTGACGTAGTGATCAGGTGACCTTATACGGATGAATGTATATAATTCTGTAATTGTTCGATGGTATCTTTCTGCGCCAGCATAGTTTCCTTTACCACATCAATGATCGATATGATACCGGTGTATTCATTAGATTCAAATACAGGCAGATAACGAATGTTATGATTGGTCATGATCTCCATGCAATCTTCGAGGGTATGCATAGGCGTTACCACAGGCAGATATTCGCTCATGATTTCACCAACCTGTAATTCACTGGATGATTTACCGTGGAGAATAACCTTACGGGCATAATCTCGCTCCGTAAAAAGTCCGCAATATCTCTCTTCGTCCATCACAACGACAGATCCGATGTTCTTTTCTGCCATGATCTTCAAGGCATCAAGAACTTTGGAATCAGGTGCTACGGTGATATTGTTTTTTCCTTTACGTTTAAAAATGTCCGCAACCGTTTTCATGAAAATGAGTTTTAAGTAATCAAGCCTGATGAAAATACAACTTATTTTCCATTAATTAATTCCCACACGCGGATCAATTACACTGTACAGAATATCTGCAAGTATATTCACCATAACGAACAGTCCGGCCGTTACCAACACACTTCCCATAACCACCGGATAGTCCAGTTTTTCCAGTGCATCGACGGTTATCTTGCCGATGCCTTTCCAACCGAAAATATATTCAATAAAAAATGCCCCGGCCAGCAATTCTGCAAACCATCCGGTAATGGCAGTGATCACCGGGTTAATGGCATTTCTAAGGGCGTGCCCAAAGATCACCTTTGGCTGAGACAAACCTTTTGCATAGGCCGTTCGGATAAAGTCCTGCCCCAATACATCCAGCATGGAACTCCGCGTTAGTTGAGTGATTATTGCCAATGGCCTGATGCCTAAGGTTAGCGCCGGGAGTATCAGGTTCTGCAGTTCAAGTCTTCTTCCGGTAAATGCATCGGTAGTATAGAGACTTCCGGTCATGTGTAAACCCGTCCACTCGTTTAAGGCAAATCCAAACATCCATGCAATTAGTATACCCATGAAAAAAGAAGGCGCTGAAATACCTATTACAGCGCTGAATACAGCGGTACTGTCCCACCAGGTGCCTTTTCGCACAGCAGCAAATATGCCCAACAACACGCCGGCAATCGTAGCAAAAATCATGGCTGCCATGGCCAGAATCAGCGTACCGGGAAGCGCTTCAGTCAGTACATCCAACACTTCTCGTTTGCTTTGATAAGACCTGCGGAGGTAGGGAATTTTAATAGCCAGTTTTGTATTTCCACCTATAAAAAATCCCCTTAATTGTTTGTCCCTGATTTCTGATGCTGTATGTATGGATAACGGAGAAATATCCCTGAGGTAATATAAAAATTGCTTGCCTTTAGGCTGGTCCAGGTACAATTCCTTTCGGATATTCTGTAGTGTTTCAGCGTCTCCCGTCTGTCCTAATACGAGTCTCGCAGGATCACCAAATCCCTGGAATAAAAAAAACACCATGACGGTTACGCCCAGCATCACCAGGATGCCATAGAAGATTTTTTTAACTAAAAAGTTCAGCAAAGCATTATTTTTTCAGTTCTGCAAGCGCTTCATCAATATCTGTATAGGCCCATTTACCTTGTATAGTAGCGTTTTCTACCAGGTAAAGTGTGGGGTCAGTCCTTGCTGCAGTTTTTATGGCAACCAGGTCAGATTTCATAACGGTAACAGGTACCTGCAACCTTGCTTTTTCTGCTGACGCTGTTGAAATGATAAAGCGTATGTTCTTTTCTTTGGCGATCGCAGCTACAGACATGATATCATTTTTCCATGACGGTTCCCATCCCTGTGAAAACAGGATCAGCAATTTTCCGGGTGCCGACAAAATAGCTTCCGTAGAGTCATTGTTTTCTGCATCTATAAGTACAAAATCTTTTATTGGAGGCTCGGCATTTCCCTTGCGGATAAGTTTGTCGTATCGCCTGGCGAACTGGTAAAGGGAGTCAGAAAAATCAGCGGGGAAATGATCTGCATCAAATTCAATTTCTTTACCCTGCTTATTGTACACAAAACTGATTACCGTGCTATCAGCTATAGCGCCTTGCGGAATCTTTCGTTGTTCAATAATATTATTTCCTTTTTTATAGGGAAGGCAATCAACGAATGGCAGGTGTTTCAACACATACCATTGCATGCCGAAGGATAACACCGTAGCAGTCAACAGGCTTATGATGGCAATGTTATTGTTCAACCGGTACGACACCTGTTTGCGGTTTACAAAAAGGAAGACAATGATCACCAGCAATGCAATGTCTTTAATGAAGGAATCCTGTGCTGATAACTTGAAACAATTTCCAAAACATCCGCATTCTCTTATATTTCCAGAAAACACAGCATAGCCCGTGAGAAAAGTAAAAAACACAATGAGCAGCAGCAACATCCAACTGAAGAAACTGAACTTCCACCCTATGACCACTGCAACACCGGCAATAATCTCGAAAGCGATCATGGCAATAGAAAGTTGCAGACTAATCGGGTTAAGCCAATGCATTTGCCAAACTTCAAAAAACTCCTGCATCTTATAGCTAAGGCCTACCGGGTCGTTGGCTTTCACCAGGCCTGAAAAAATGAATAGTATCCCGGTGAGATATCTTAAAACCGTCAGTAATGTTTTCATGCTTTGTGTTTGCCTTCTTCAATGAGGATAAGTCCGAATACCGCATAATTGATAATGTCGATAAAGTTGGCATCAATGCCCTCGCTGACAAGTGTTTTGCCGTCGTTCAGGAGAATCTGTTTTATCCTGAGGAGTTTCATCAGGATCAGGTCGATGAAACTTTCCTGGCTCATGTCCCGCCATGCTTCGCCATAATCATGATTTTTATCCACCATGGTCAGCTTTGCCTTAGTGGCATGCTGCTCATATAAAAGCGCCACCTTTTCCAACGGAAGGTCTTCTGCTGATACCGTTCCGAATTCCAGTTGTATAAGCCCGATGATACCGTAGTTAACAATCCCTTTCAACTCAGCAGGAATGTCATCCCCTATCCGTTGTTGTTGTTTTTCCTGTAGCGTCCTTATTCTTTGCGCCTTAATAAAGATCTGGTCGGTTACCGAAATAGTTCTTAGAACCCTCCAGGAAGTGCCGTAATCTTTTGTTTTCTTCAGGAAAATCTCTCGGCATAACTGCACTGCCTCGTCGTATTGCCTATCTGTGTTTATCGTATTTTGCATGAACATATGATGGATAAACCCAAAAATACTCCAAAGCGCGCAATTGCCGCACTGAATTGCCGTGGCCGGATGCTGCTTGTGGATAAACCGCTGGTCATGGGTATTATTAATGTTACCCCCGATTCTTTTTATAAAGTAAATAGTGGTGGACAGTTAAATGAATATGTGGAGCAGGCTGTTAAAATGATCAGTGACGGTGCGGATATATTGGATATCGGCGGACAAAGTACCCGGCCCGGCAGCACGCGCATTGACGATGAAGAAGAAATGGCAAGGGTTCTGCCCGTTATTGAAGCCATTAAAAAGCGTCTGCCGGATGTATTTATTTCCGTCGATACCTATCATTCCCGTGTAGCCGAAGCAGGGATACATTGCGGTGCTGATATAATTAATGATGTGAGCGGCGGCGAGATGGATGGTGACATGCTGCATACCGTTGCTGCACTCGAATCACCTTTTATACTGATGCATATGAAGGGCAGTCCGGAAGACATGCAGCATCATGCCAACTATGATAATATTGCGCTTGAAGTCATGGACTATTTCATCCTGAAAACAGATGCCTGCCGCAAAGCAGGCATAAAAGATATTATCATTGATCCTGGATTTGGTTTTGCAAAGCACCCCCGCCATAATTTTTCCCTGCTCGCACAGTTACCATTATTTGCTTTTATGGAATTTCCCATTTTGTCTGGGTGGTCAAGAAAATCAACCATATATAAGACCCTGGGTATTACGCCAGAAGAAGCATTGAACGGCACCACGGTATTGAATAACATTGCATTACTGAACGGCGTGTCCATACTTCGTGTTCATGATGTTAAGGAAGCGCGTGAAGCCATCAGGCTGGTGGAAGCATACTGGGGATCATTTGATAATTATCTAGTTATATAATGTGGCAATTAATACATAAAAAAAGTCTCCGCATTTGCGAAGACTTTTCGGTTTATGATGTCTTATAGTTTAGTTGCCGCCATTCGGATTTCCCATACCAGGAGGCATCTGCTGGGTTGGTTGTTCAGGCATATCCTGCACATCAACAACTTCAATATCGAACATCAGGTGTTGATTGGGAAGGATCGCGGGGGGCATGCCCTGCTGTCCGTAACCGGCATAAGCAGGAATATAAAGTTTGCCTTTACCACCTTTGTTGAAAAGTGTAATTCCTTCAAGCATTCCCTGGATGGCACCTTGTTGTTTGGCAACAAACTGGAAAGGTTCGAGAGGATGTTTTTCAACCTGTTTTGAGCTATCAACATTTGAATCAAAAAACTTACCCGCAAAACTGTAGCCGGTATATTTAACGGAAATCACTTTTCCAGAATCAGCAGGAACACCCGTTCCTTTGTCAGTTACTACTACAAAAACATTTTTCAGTTTTTCTGCTTTGATATTATTCTTGTTGATGAATGCTTCCACTTCAGCAATTTGTTTTTGCTTGAACTTCTCAAGTTCCGCCTGGTAGTCGGCCAATGCACTGTCCTGTTTGGTGAATACAGAAAGTATTCTCAGTGAAGTTTTGAGTTTGTCGCCTTTCTTCATAAACGTTGGCCCGCCTTGTGGATTAGCCGCGATCAATGAGTCATATAGTTGGATGGTCACAGCACTGTCGCCCACTTTCATGAACTTCAGGATCTCCGAGAAATCATGCGGACGGCCAGCGCTATCTACAACGATATATCCTGGAACTGAGCCGTAAGTTTCGCCGAGAAGCGAATCCTTATAGGTAATCCTGATATCAAATTTCACCACATCGCCCTGCTTCAGCGAAGCTCCTTTCCCTTCTTCAAATATTTTATATTCCATACCTGATTTGGTTTTCTTATAACCAATATTGGTACAGGCTACGCCCATAATAATTGCCGGTAAAACCGCAAGCCAGATCTTGTTAATACACTTCATTTTGTATAGTTATTGTAGTTGAGATGAAAATTCTTTAAGCGCAATTTTAAATTTCCTGACGTTTTCTTCGACGTTGTCACTGCTACGTCCACCGGATGCGTTAAAATGTCCGCCGCCTTCAAAATAAGTTCGCGCAAATGTATTGGCGTCAACATTGCCTTTGCTTCTGAACGACCATTTCCTTTCCTCGTCGCGGTCGATCAACAGTGCAGCCATTTTGACGCCCTGTATAGATAGTGGATAGTTAACCAATCCTTCTGTGTCACCCGTACGGATATTAAACCTCAGGATGTCGGCCTTTGGAATGGCGATAAGCGCCGTGTTATATTCATATAATATTTCCATGCGGTTCATCAGCACGTGTCCGATAAACCTCAGCCTGTTCTCCAGGTAACTGTCATAGATATGCTCATGAATGATGGAATGGTTGAATCCCGTTTTCTTTAATTGTGCCACCATGAAATGCACACTGGAGGTTGTCACCGGAAAACGAAAGGAACCAGTATCCGCCATCACTCCTGCATAAAGGCATTCTGCGATGGAAATATCGATCAGGTCGCTGTGGCCCGACTCAACGATAAAGTCGTACACCATCTCCGCCGTCGAGCTCTTGGGAATCACGCTGAGCCCATACGTAAAAGAAGCCGTATGGGGTTCTTCATGATGATCAAGCAGAATCTTTTCGCAATTCAGGCTGGCCAATTTTGCTGCCATATGCCGGGTGCGCGACAACGTATTAAAGTCGAGACAAAATACCCACTCCGCACTGTCGAGTATGGCATCTGCCTTTTCCCTGCTGTATTCGTAATCAACGACTTGTTTGCATCCCGGCATCCATTTCAGGAAATCAGCCCAGTTGGTTGGGGAAATCACTGTTACCTCATGGCCGAATTTTTTAAGAAAAGCCGCCATTCCGAGTGCAGATCCCATGGCATCAGGGTCAGGTTTTTGGTGCATTGTCACCACTACTTTGCGGGCTGTGTTCTGTAATTGCGGGTATATATCCTGTATCGGCTTCATGAATAGGGCGCAAAAGTAGGGATTTATGGCCATCGGGCAATAGGTTTAGCCACCTCAAATGCGGCGGTATCAACAGAATGATGATTTATGCATACCTTGCGCCCCGAAGACAGAAAACAACAAAAAATGAGCAACAGAACATTTACCATGATCAAACCGGACGCCGTTGCCAATGGCCATACCGGGTCCATCATTGATCACATTATCAAGGCAGGATTCAGGATCGTAGCCATGAAACAGACCAAACTTTCCACCGAAAAGGCCGGAGAATTTTATGGCGTTCACCGTGAACGTCCATTTTATGGCGAATTGGTTGAATTCATGAGTAGCGGACCGATCGTTGCCGCCATCCTCGAAAAAGACAACGCCGTGGAAACGTTCAGGACCCTCATCGGCGCTACCAATCCTGCAAACGCAGCGGAAGGCACCATCCGTAAACTATATGCCGAAAGCATTGGCAGAAATGCTGTGCACGGTAGCGACAGTAATGAAAATGCAAAGATCGAAGGCGACTTCTTTTTCAGCGGTTTAGAGCACTGTTAATTATCTCCTACATCCTTATATATTAAGCTTAATGTCTACATGACATTAAGCTTTTTTTTCGCATACATTTTCCGAAAAGTACATATCAGTTTCTGTATTTTTCACGTTTAAATTGTTCACTTTAAGGCTTATCAATGAAGGTTGTCTTAACGCTATCTTTTTGCATTTTATCGTTATGTGCATTTTCCCAGGCAGATCATTTCGTTGATTTCGGCGCTCCTACTGCAGATGAGATCAGTATGAAAGACTGTTCATTTGATCCCGGTGCAGGGGCCGTTATGCTGCGCAAGGATGCTACCACAATTCCCAGCAATCCCGGAATGGTCGTTTATTATCGTTATCGGCTGAAAATATTAAAGTCTAACGCAGTTGATCTGGCCAATATAAAGATCAGGTTTTATGCTTTCGATGAATATGAAAAAATTGAGGATCTAAGGGCTGTAAGTATCAATTACGACGCCTCCGGAAATAAAAAGATCACCCCGCTGGAGAACAAAAATATCTATCGAACTAAGATTGATAACTATTATTCAGCCATTTCATTTTCTATGCCCGAAGTTAAAGAAGGCACCATCATCGAATATAGTTACAGCAGTTTTCGACGAAGCTATAAGATCATTGATAACTGGTTTTTTCAGGATGAGATCCCCGTACTTTCCTCTGCTTTCGACTATACCATCATGCCCAATTCAGAATTTAGTTACCGTTTCCTCAATCCGGCACAATATCCCCTCACTTCCAAAAACTATAAAAACGAAGGACGGTTATATTTTCTCATGAACAATATACCCGGTATTAGGGACGAGCCGTTTATGGATGCAAAGCAGGATTACATGAGCAGGCTGGAACTTCAAATGAATTATGCGGGTGCGCCCGGCGATCGGGAAAGGTTTGTTGGCACCTGGCCTGAACTTACGGCGTCATTGTTAAGGGACGATGATTTTGGAAAATTACTTGACCACAACATTTCCGGAACAGACAAAATTATTGACAAAGCAAAAGCAATCCCGGATGAAAAAAAGCGTATGGAATTCTTGCTTTTTGAAGTTCAGCAGCAGATGTCTCCCGATAATTATATAGGCGTATATGCAAAGGATAAATTACGACTGGCATGGGAAAAAAGAAGGGGAAGTTCATCAGACATTAACCTAATCCTCCTGAATTTATTAAGGGCTTCCGGAATCAGTTCAATACCTCTCCTGGTTTCTGACAGGGACCACGGAAAAGTAGATACTACCCATCCATTTATAAGCCAATTCAGCAAAGTAATCGCTTATGTTTACGTCGAAAACAAGAAGTATTACCTGGATGCCTCTCAGCCTGTTTACAACATCAATCTGATCCCGGAAGGACTAAGAAATACTACGGGGTACCTTGTAGATAGAAAGCATTCAGCATTCGTTATGCTCACTGATCCGGCCCACTATGAAGATAAACTGGTTAACATCACCGCCACTATTGATGCAAACGGTTTAATGCAGGGACAGGCGTTTATCATGGACAATGATTATACGCGTGCGGAAAAAGAAAGGGAGCTGCGTAGGGATAAAAAGCAATTTATTCATGCCCATTTTGAGGAACCCTATGAAAAGATGATCGTGGATTCTATAAAGGTCGATAACCTTGAGGACAATAACGTTTCATTAAACCAGTTGATCAGTTTCCGGCACCAGCTCGAGGAAACGGGTGACTATATCATGGTGCAGCCAAATTTATTCAGTGGTATCGAAAAAAACCCTTTTTCATCAGACAAAAGGCACACAGATATAAATTTCGGTAGAAATAGTACAGTCACTTTCAATGAATTGTTTGACATCCCTTCCGCATTTGACATAGAGTCAACCCCAAAAGATATTTTCCTGATGATGCAGGATAGCGGCATTACCATAAAAAGAAATCTACAGTTTTCGCCGGATACCAGGAAGATGGTGATGAGGATCAAACTGGTGATGAACAGATCACATTACACTCCTTTTGAATATGATGCATTGAAAGATTTCTTTAGGAAAATGTATACCATACTGAATGAACCCATTGTACTGAAGCGAAAAGCTTCCTGAAATAAAACCCACTCCATGAAAAAGATCCTGCGAAAATTTTACTCGTTGTCAGTTTTTGTACTACTCACCATAGCGTGTTATGCACAAAACGATAAACAACAATTTGGTCAGATTGATCGGGAGGACCTGGTCAGAAAAGCCTCTCTGATTGATAAAAATGCGGAAGCTGAAGTCTTGTATGAAAACTATGATGTAAGCCTTGCATTGTTTGCAGGCCACCTGCAAATCGATATTAAAGCCCATACCAGGATCAAGGTGTATAATGAAAAGGGGCTTGATCAGGCCAATATCAAAATTCCTTATATCGCCAGAAGCGGAGCAGAAGGTATTTATAAATTGGAAGCACAAACATATAATGCTGACGCGTCAGGAAAAATGTTGGTTAGCAAAGTGGACAAAAAATCCATTTATAACAAGCGTATCAACAACCGGTTGTCGAACCAGATATTTACTTTCCCGGAAGTGAAAGCGGGAAGCATTATTGAATACAGTTACACGCTTAAAAGATCCATTCTCTACTTTGACGATTGGACCTTTCAACGTAGTATTCCCGTTCGCTATAGCAATTGTACAATAGAATACCCTTCAGAATTTAGCTGGTCGCATGTGGCGCGTACAACACTGCCAATTGAAATCAAAGAGACCAAGTCGAGTTATAATGTGTCTAAGTCTTTCGCCATGCGAAATATCCCAGCTTTAAAAGACGAACCATTCATAAGTTGTAACCAGGACTATCTTCAGCAGGTAGAATTTAGGTTGAATGGATATTATTCCCCTCAGCTTACCATTAACCTCAGCCATACCTGGCCCGAGATACTCAAGGGTATGATGGAAGACGAGGATTTCGGGCTTCAACTTAGCAAAAAGATCCCGAATACTACGGAACTTGACCAACGATTGAAATCTCTTACTTCCCAAAGTTCGAAGATGACGGCCATCCATAATTATGTAAGAAATACAATGGCCTGGGACGACAGCTACAGTATTTGGGCATTGGATGGTGTGAAGCACTGCTGGACCGATAAAAAAGGCAATAGTGCAGAGATAAATCTTGTTCTGGTAAACCTTTTGAGGAACGCAGGATTAAAAGCATACCCCTTACTGGTAAGTACGAAAGAGAATGGCAGGGTAAATACCCTTTACCCCAGCATTCAACAGTTCAATACGGTGATGGCAGTAGTCAGTATTGACTCTTCCATGTATGTGCTTGACGCAACAGACAAGGAAACACCAAGCCATCTGATTCCGAGAAATGTGATGTATAGCGAAGGCCTGATGATCAGTATGGAAGATTTCGGAAAAATATTTACACCAAAGGATTTCTCCTGGATGACCATCTGGAATCCCAGTCAGAAGTTTGACAGGATTACCAATATGACAGCAGAAATTGATGTTGCCGGCAAAATAAAGGGACAGGCATATATCATGAACTCACAGTATGCGAGGGTTGCTTCTCTTCAATCTTTCAAGCGGGACAATGAAAAATATGCCGAAAAGTTCACAGAAGTTCATGCAGGGCTTAAACTCAGTGACTTCAAACAAAAAAATGAGGATCGCGATTCTTTGCCACTGGAACAACAGTTTGGTTTTGAATTGCCGGCAGATGAAAGCGGTGAATACAAATATTTTTCCATAAATATGTTCAGCGGATTGGAGAAAAACCCGTTTATAGCCGATGAGAGAAATTCAGATATTTTGTTTGGGGTGAATCAGAAATTTGCACTCAGGGGTTTATTTTCAATTCCCGAAGGTTATGTATTTGAAGAACTCCCTAAGGACGTGAGAATGGTTATGCCAGATAAAAGTATTGTAATGACAAGGTATATTCAGAGTGTTGGCAATAAAGTTAACTATTCTGTTGTGATCGAATTTGCGCAGCCATTCTATCCTGCCGATGACTATCCCCAATTCAAAGAATTCTATAAAAGGATGCTTGATATGCTAAATGAACAGATTGTTATCAAGAAAAGCTGATGCCTTTATGAAAGCAATGTATATTTTTTTCCTATTGATTTTTAATGTTACTGCCTTTTGCCAGGAACCAGTTGATGTATATAATGCAGCTTCCATAAAACAAGACCTGCTTAAAGATGCGCACACCGTGAAGCGGTTTGAGAAAGTGGAAATGGATATAAATGGGCCAGACCGGATTGGTATGCATAGTCGTGAGGTAGTTACCATAATGAATGAAAAAGGCAGTAATGAGTTGGTTTTCTATATCTACACTTCCCGTTCACTGTCTTTGGACGATGTTGATATCAGGTTATACAACAAGTCTGGTCTGTTGATTGAAAAATACAAGAAAAAAGACCTGTCCTCTCAGGCAGCGGGGAGTGGCCTGGTGGAAGATGGAACTATTTATTTTATTAAACTTTCAACAGCTAGTTATCCGGTGACCATCGAAAAAGATTACACAGTACATTTCAGAGGTGTGATCCAGATTCCTTCTTTTTATTTCAGCCAACCTAACCAGTCAGTGGAATATTCTACGCTCCTCCTGAAATATCCTTCTTCAATAAAGGTTAACTATAAGGCATTCCATTTTACGGAGAAGCCTGTAAAACAAATCAATAATGCAAACGAAGTGGTTCAGTTTACGGCAACCTCCCTCATAGCAAAAAAATATGAAGAAAATTCCGGACCATGGAACCATGAATTTCCACACATTCTATTCAATGCAGACAAAATCAATTTTGATGGTTATGCGGGAAATTTGTCGACCTGGAAAGATATGGGATTATGGTATAACAGCCTGGTGAAAAACACTAATAAACTCTCAGATAACTATCAGGATGAAATCCGTAAAATGGTTATTGGTGCCACATCCGACAAAGAAAAAGCGAAGATAATTTATCAGTACCTACAGCAGAATTTTCGCTATGTAAGTATTCAACTTGGTATTGGTGGATTTAAGCCCTTTCCTGCCAATTTTGTGCATGAAAAAAAATACGGCGACTGCAAAGGCCTGAGCAATTATATGGAAGCCTGTCTTGCGGCTGTTAATATTCGTAGCTATTCGGCCTGGATAAAGTCAGGCATTGATGACCTCCTCATTGACCCGGATTTTGCCCACGACGGTTTTGATCACCAGATCCTTATGGTGCCTTTAGAAAAAGATACTGTCTGGCTTGAATGCACAAGTAATTATAATGAGTTTGGACACCTGGGCTCCTTTACAGAGAACAGGTATGCGCTCGTGCTTACTGAAACGGGAGGCCGCCTGATAAAAACTCCTGCAAGCAGATATGAGGACAATTCGCTAACGACTTACACAGACGTTAAGATAACTACGGAAGGTAGTGCCGAATTAAAATCACGGGTATTAGCCCGGGGCGAGCTGAAATACCTTCTGGTTAATGTGTCCAGGGAAACAGCAGAAATTCATAAAGAATATGCTGTCAACTATTTTGGTATTTCTAATCCGGATAAGTTCAATATGAGCTTCGGTTCGAAAGAAAATGTGGAATACCCAGTGCTGATACAAATGGAGGTTGATAAAATTTACGATTTTAAGGCAGGGTCCAAGATGTTTATCAAGCCAAGAATCTTTAAACTGTGGAAGCAGAAACTAAACTCTGTAGAAACCAGGACCCAGAATTTCTATCTATCCTATCCTATGACCAAAACGGATACAACAGCCTATCATCTGCCTGAAGGCTATATTCCAGAGTCGATCCCAAAGGATAGACAACTGAGCTATGCTCAGGGAAGCTATAGGTCAACATATTGGTACGACGATAAGTCCAGAACCATATACACCGCAGCCAGCCTTACTCTTACCAACTTTACAGTAGACCCTTCACAATACAATGAAGCAAGGATATTTTTTGACCAGGTAATGGAAGACGGGAACCAAAAGATCATTTGTAAAAGCGCCGATTAACGCCGGATTTATCCACATTTAGGATAGTGAAAATAAGTTGGCATAATCTTGGTACTTATCAGATATCTTTCTCAAGGGTTTAGGGTTGAAACTAAAAGGGGCTCATTTCCATGAGCCTCTTTCTTTTTGTATAAGACGAGCACGTTATATAGCAGACATTACTATGACAATTAGGGATTCTCTGTGGTTCTGAAAGACTTTTAAAAAACCGGTTTTGGGCAACCAGTATTTCCTCTTTTACTGTTCTTAAAAGAGGATCCAACGGGAAGGTTATACGAAGCTGTAATACCAGAAAAATAATACCAATCTTTAAATTCCTGTCCTCCCCTCACCGTACCATCAATGGGATAGGTTCCAGGCGAACTTTTTAACTCATCACCACGATAGGCGAGAGATGCAGCAACGGGTCCTCTTTCTGCCAGTAAAACAGCTTCACTCACATAGGTTGTACTCAGGTCGTCAAGATAATCGGTGAATGTTTTTCTAAGTCCTATTTCCCAGGCAAGCGTTATGCTCTCTGTTATGGCAAATTTTATCCCTGCACCGAATGGAATATTAAACTGCATGAGCGAATAAGGCTTTCGGTTAGGGTAAGCTGTTAGTCCCTGGCCTTCTGTACTTAATGGTTTAAGATTCACCTTAGACCCTAATGAGTCATAAGTATAGGGATTGAAATGAAATAGGCCAACTCCGGCAAAAACATAGGGAGTTACCCGTGAGTAATGCATATCGAAAAAATCGTAATGGGCTGTTACACTGAGTTCAGTGATATTACTGAAGAAGTTTAAATTTCTGGCAAGCAGGAATGCATCTTTATTGTCTTTGTCGTCTGCAGTGACTTTACCAAAACTCAGGAGGGCACGGACCCTGGCGTGTTCATTAAATCGATATCCAGCCCCCAAACCCAGCGCCAGATGGGAGTTTTGCATGGTATACCTTTTTTCCAGGAGGTCACCCTGGTAGTTTGCTGTACCCACGAAAAAGTCTGCAGTCCACTCCTGGGAATTTACTCCCAAAAAACTGGCTGCGCATAAAACAACAATTAGTCCTGATTTTTTGACCATCCGCATGTGCTTTCAACGGTAAACTTAGTCGCAAATTATAACGGGAAATGTTAAGATTCAAAACCATACCAATGTATTTACCCCAGCACCTGTTGTTTTTTATACATTAGTTTTGGAAATGCATTGACTTGCAATCACTTGTACTGCTTTCCTTTTTTGATGATAACGTCAACACCCTGTAGCAGATCAATAAATTTTAATACATCTCCTTTCACGGCAATAATATCAGCATCTTTTCCGGGTGTTATGGTTCCCACTTTTTTGTCGACACCCATGAAGAAAGCTGGCCAGTAAGTAGCAGATTTGATGGCCTGAAGGGGATCTACGCCGAGCACCCTCACCCATATATCGAGTTCATTCCAGGTGGACTGGCTATGGAATTTCATAGGGATTCCGCTGTCTGTTCCAATCATCATAACCACCCCTGCTTTTTGCAACTGTTTGAACTTATTAATCAGGGTTGGTTTACGAATAGGCGTCAATTGAAAATAGCTTAAGCTTTCGGGGTGGCGAAGGGAATTTTTGATGTCGGTCACTATGGAGTCCGGGAGGTCAAGATGCCAGGAGGGATCATCTAACTTTTCGGGGTTGTCGCGCAGGTCTTCATAATTGTACAACCCTTCAATCGTCGGGGTCCAGAAAAGGGGTCCAAGACTCATCTTGGCGGTGCGTTCTGCAATGGAGTCGAGGATGTCTTGTGGATATCCCGGAGCAGAAGACAGCCCGGTATGTTCAAAATTATCCACACCTGCCTTCAAACCGACCCTTATTTCGTTTGGACGGTGGGAATGTCCCACCACTTTCAATTTATTTTTATGGGCTTCATCCACAATGGCAAATACCTCTTCTTTAGTCATTTCGTCCTGATCGATCAATTTGATACAATCGACCCCCGCTTTAGCCAGTTTCTGGACTTTTTCACGGGCATCCTTTTCACCATAAATGCCCCACCTGAAGTCTTCTGTACCTGGATAAGGACGGTGTTGCAGGAACGGACCGGATACATACATAGTTGCTCCGGGGATGTCACCACGGTTTATAGCGTCTCTCACGGCGATACTTTCCTTTAAAGGTCCGCCAAGATCCCTCGCACTGGTCACCCCTGCCATAAGGAGTTGATGCGCGGAGGCGGGCATAATCACTTTTTCCTGTAAAGGCGGATATTTCTTATCCCAGTACGCATAGTCAGAATGCCCGTTGATCATCATATGCACGTGCATATCCCACAAACCCGGCAGGACAGACATTCCTTCTGTTGAAATGATCTTAGCTCCGGCAGGAATCGTCAGTTCTCCTACCCTGCCAACCGCTTTTATTTTCTCTCCTTCAATCAGGATGATACTGTTGTGGATAGGTGTACTGCCATATCCATCAATAAGTGTTCCTCCGACCAGGGCAGTAACCTGTGCCTGTAACTGGGCAAAGAACAAACAAGCTATAACGATCAGGGTAATCTTCTTCATGTTAAAAATGTTGGTCGATAAATTAACGATCATGGAAAGTATTGAAAAACCAAGAGAGAAAAAAACCGGTATTATAAATGAAGTGTATAAAAATTCACTAACGGCATCAATTGAAGGGATCAGCCTTCTGCCGAGACGCAGTGATTTCTATCGCATCATAGCTTTTTCCACTTTTGTGTTGATTACCGGAATCTTGATTTCGGTTCTGCTTTTCAAATCATGATCTTTTTTACTGAGACCCACCGCCAAGCGCACGGTAGAGTTCTACATATGCACTGATCTGCTGACGTTTTATATCCACCACATCAAGTTGACTTTGCAATGCTGTAGCTTGTGCAGTGACCACATCAAGATAATTGGCCATTCCGCTTTTGAACAGTAGCATAGCGTTTCTTGTTACATTCTGTAATGTATCAGCGCGCGCTGAAGCAATCTGGTGTTGGGTGTTGAGTTTTTCAACACTCACTAGTGCATTTGACACTTCTTCAACGGCAAATAATACGGACTGCCTGAATTGGATAACCGACTTTTCCCGTTGAATCTTTGCAAGTTCGAAATCGGTTTTCAGTTCTCTTCTTCGGAAGATGGGCTGTGTAATGGTAGCACTCGCCAGTCCAAATAAAGAAGCAGGAATGCTGAACCAGGTACTTAACAGCAATGAATTTAATCCGGTACTGGCAGAAATAACAAAACTGGGATACATGTTTGCTTTTGTAATTCCTACCCTTGCATTTGCTGCCTGCAGTGACAATTCGCTGGCCTTTACATCGGGCCTGAACCTTACCATTTCTGCAGGAATCCCCGTGGAGAATTGCTCCGGTACGGTAAAGTCGAGTATGTTCGAAGTGAGGGTTATCGCGGAAGGAAATTCTCCAGACAACACTCGCAGGGCATTTTCCTGGATAGCAATCTCGCGCTGCAGTTGAGGAATAAGCAATGCTGCCGATTGTTTTTGTGCATCAGCCTGCTGAACGGCAAGCGCGGTCACCTGACCGGCATCATATTGAAGTCGGATGATCCGTAAGGTACTATCTCTCAATAAGAGGTTTTTTTCTGCCACCTTCCGTTGTTCATCCAGCGATAAAAGGTTATAATAACCCTGTGCAACTTCTGCGACAAGCCTTGTCTGGATGGCTTTACTGACCTCTTCCGACTGCAGGTAGTTCGATAACGCTACCTTTTTTCTCATAGATACTTTACCCCAGATATCTGCTTCCCAGGAAAGTCCGACTCCGGCACTATAATTTTCCACATGAGTTATACCAAGATTGCTGTTGAAACTATTATTGGAAAACCTTGATGTGCCTGCTGTCACTTGTGCATCAACCGAGGGCCAGTAACCCTGCCTGGACTGCAGTATTAATTGGTTTGCCATGTCAATATTTTTGATCGCAAGTTGCAGGTCATAATTGCGTTTGATCGTACTGTCAATAATGATGGTAAGCGCGGAATCTGTAAAAAAACTATGGATTGGTAGTTGTCCGAGTGTATTGGTGTCATTATCCGCTACAGCGTTTCTGTAATGATCAGGCAGGTCAATGACAGGTTCCTTGTATTTGTTACCAACAGTACAACTAATGATCAAAGAGATCAACGCCGAAATACATAAGGCTGCCAGCAGATATCGTTTACTTTGAAATTTCATCCAGATCCCTGTTAAATGTGTTGGTTGGTATGGATTGGATCAGCAATAATTTCATCAAAAGGTTTTTTATGGGGTGATAGCTTTTCCTGAAGACCCTGAAAAATAATAAACAACACGGGTACAATAAAGATTCCCAGAAAAACGCCCGACAACATTCCGCCTGCGGTACCTATGCTAACGGAATGGTTGCCATTGGCTGAACTTCCCTTGACATTCATCAGTGGTATTAATCCGGCAACAAAAGCAAATGAGGTCATCAGGATGGGTCTCAATCGTAAGGAAGCGCCTTCAAGAGCTGCTTCAATAAGTGTGTGACCGGCTTTTCTGCGCTGGATTGCAAATTCCACAATCAGGATGGCATTCTTTGACAACAGCCCAATCAGCATGATCAGTCCGATCTGCACATAAATATTATTGTCCAGCCCTGCAGCCTGTATCGCCAGGAAAACGCCTACAATACCCGTTGGGATAGAAAGAATAACGGCAAGCGGAAGTATATAACTTTCATATAATGCGGCCAGCAGGAAGTATACAAATACAAGTGACAGAACAAAAATTGCCAGTACCTGGTTTCCTGATTCATTTTCTTCTTTGCTGAGTCCTGTCCATTCATAACTGTAACCAGTAGGAAGTTTTTTTGACGCTAAGGTTTCAATTGCTTTTATGGCTTCCCCTGTACTCACGCCTTCTTTCGGTGTTGCATTTACCGAAATGGAGTTATACATATTATAACGGTTTATGGTTTCCGGTCCATAAACGTGTTTAAGGTTCACCATAGAACTAACAGGAACCATTTCCCCAAAGTTGTTCTTAATGAAAACACCATCAAGTGATAGTGGTTCTGAGCGATAGGGAATATCAGCCTGTAGAAAAACACGATAATATTTGCCATAGAGGTTGAAATCTGTGGCCTGCATACTACCATAATATGCCTGTACGGTCATCAGCAGGTCGCGTACATTAACGCCCATCTGCTTCACCTTCAGGTTGTCAATCAGTATTTCCATCTGTGGATAATCAGCCTTAAACGTGGTGAGCGCATTTCCGATTTCTTTTTCTTTGCCCAGGTCAGCAACAAACTGATCGGCCACTTTCCCAAACTTTTCGAAGCTCCCTCCTGTCCTGTCTTGCAGCACTAACTCCACACCATTGAAATTGCCGAAGCCTGGCAGTGTAGGAAAAGTAAATGCGAATATCGATCCATCCTTTATCGGTGAAAGTTTGTCATTAAAATTTTGGACCAGTTTGTCTATGAGTTTGATATCGCCCCTTTGATCGATGGGCTTGAGGCAGATAAATCCCGTGGCAAATGATGAGCTGTTATTAAAACCAAATGGATTAAGTCCAGAAATGGTTACAGTGGAATTTATAGACGGATCTCCTTTCAAAAGGTTTGTTGCATTCGTGAGTACCTGCGTTGTTCTGTTGAGTGATGCGCCGGGGGGAAGCGACAGTCCAAACACGACAAAATTATTATCCTCATTGGGAACGAACGCCTTGGGTGTTGAACTCATCAGGTAGACTGAAACAACTGTGATCATGGCCAGCGCTGTCATCCCGATCCACTTATGGGCAATGAGAAACTTAAGTGAGTTTACATATTTATGGGTCAGTGCCGTGAAGCCTCTATTGAACCCGTCAAAAAAACGTGAAACAAAGCTGCTTCTTTTTTTGGAGATTCCGTTTGCGTCATCGATGTGTTTATCCTTCAGAAACAATGCGCATAAAGCAGGACTCAGGGTTAATGCATTGAGCGCAGATATCAGGATGGCCACTGCCAGGGTGAAGGTGAATTGCCGGTAGAACACACCCGTAGAGCCTTTGAGGAAACCAGCGGGAAAAAATACGGCCACCATCACAAGGGTGATAGAAATAATGGCATTAGTAATTTCACTCATGGTACTAACGGTAGCGGGTAAAGCAGGAAGATGTTTTCTTTCCATTTTACTATGAACTGCCTCTACTACCACAATAGCGTCATCCACAACAATACCTATGGCAAGCAACAGCGCAAAAAGGGTTAGCATATTGATAGAGTACCCCATCAACTGCATAAAAAAAAATGTACCAATAAGCGAAACAGGGACTGCTATGGCAGGGATCAGCGTTGACCTGAAGTCTTGCAGGAAAAGTATAACAACAATAAACACAAGTAAAAATGCTTCTATCAGGGTTGTTTTCACCTGGCTTATGGAATCGTCAAGTTGCGTTTTGGTGCTGAAGATCACATTGTATTTAATTCCTTTCGGAAAAGCCAAGGCTGCTTTGTCCATCATTTCTTTAATAGATATCTGTATATCGTTGGCATTTGAACCGGACATCTGAAAAATACCCAACGCTACGCCGTCAAGACCATCTGCCTTATTTTCATTAGAGTAGGAAGCGGAACCAAATTCGATCCTTGCAACGTCTTTCAGGTAAAGCGTTGAGCCGTCGGCGTTGGACCTTATAACAAGGCTCTGAAAGTCCTCAATATTATTCAGTTTGCCTTTATATTTTATAGCATATTCCATGGCTTCCTTCGAGTTCTCGCCGAACTTTCCCGGAGCTGCCTCAAGGCTCTGGTCCTGTATCGCACCTAACACTTCCTGAGGTGTTAACTGGTATGCTGCCAGTTGCTGCGGGTTCAGCCATAGTCTGATCGCATAATCTTTTCCGCCAAAAATAAAAGCGTTGCCTACACCCTGGATACGTTTGATCTCAGGAAGTATATTGATGCGGATATAGTTCTGCAGGAATGTTTCGTTGTATAATTTATTGTCGTCACTGGATACCTCCAGCACCATAATCATACTGTTCAATTGTTTGGAAGTTGATATACCGGCCTGTACTACTTCCGGGGGAAGTATACCTGTTACCTGTGATACACGATTCTGTACATTAACTGCGGCCTGGTCAGGATCGGTTCCCAATTTAAAAGAAACGGAAATAGAAGCTGATCCGTCATTATTTGCAGATGACGTCATATAGCTCATATTCTCAACACCATTGATTGCTTCTTCAAGAGGAACAATAACAGATCGTGAAACAACTTCTGCATTTCCACCAGGATAAAAAGCACTAACAGAAACCTGCGGAGGTGCAATTTCCGGAAACTGTGTGAGGGGAAGATTGAACAGGCCAATTACCCCCAGCAGCACCAGTATGATAGAAATCACCGTAGCCAGCACGGGACGTTGAATAATTTGTTTCAGCATAATAGGGCTGTTTCGATAGTTATTTATTTGCCCGGTACAGGTGATGTTATCTTTGTCCCCTCTGCCAATGTACCCATGCCTGCGGTAACGATCCTGTCACCGGCCTTCAGACCATGCTCCACGATATACCTGGTGTCTGCCTTGCCCGACACAATAATAGATTGTCTTCTCACCAGATCGCTGTCTCCAACGAGATACACAAAGGTTTTGTCCTGCTGGTCCATGGTGGCCGCAATAGGCACCATGATTACAGAATCGAAGTGCTCTTCCATCCGCACTTTCCCGGTGTTGCCCGAACGTAGAAGTTTGTCGGGGTTAGGAAAGCTTGCGCGAAGTGTAATACTTCCTGTTGTTTTGTCGAACTGCCCGTTCACCAGATTTATCTTTCCTTTATGCGCATACAATTCACCATTGGCCAGGACAAGTGAAACTGGTCCAAGGCGATTCACCATATCCTGCATACTCCCATTTTTTTGTTGCTGGCTCAAACGTAGAAAACCAGATTCACTTAGCGTAAAATACGCGAAGATCTCGTTGATGTCAGAAAGCGTCGTCAATCCCTGCACGTCTCCCCTGCTCACGAGACCCCCCAGTCTTTTTGGTATCCTTCCAATGAAACCGTTAACCGGCGCCTTGATCAGGGTGAAGTTCAGGTTAATGCGAGCCGACGATACAGCCGCCCTTGCCTGTTCTACTGAAGCCCTGGCTGCATTAAAAGAAGACTGTGCGGACTTAAGTTGTATGTCCGAAATCACATTATTCTTCACCAGCGGGGTGAGCTTATCCACTTCAATTTGAGCAGTTGCCATATTTGCTTCTGCAACATGAAGGTTGGCCATCATGGTATTGAGTTGTTCCCGGTAAACCTTATCGTCGATGCGAAACAATGGTTGGCTGGATTTAACGTACGCGCCTTCGTCGACCATAATTTCTTTTAGATACCCATCTACCTGTGACCTGATCTCAATATTAACTTTACCTTCCAGCGAAGCTGTATAATCCTTGTAAGTTGTTGCAGAATCAACCCTGATCTCCATAACAGGCAATGCTGCCGTGGGCGTAGTTGTCGCTTCTGCAGCATTTTCAGAGGGTGTACTGCATCCTGCTGAACTGATCGCTGCCATAATCAAAAAGATACAGGCCAATAAATAATTCTGGGAACGTTTTAAAAAGTGCATATGAGACAATAGTTAGAGATATAAAATGAAACATCCAATTGATGTTCGAAGGTTCCAAAAAAACCTTCTTTTTTATTGGCTAACGGCTATCGCAGGAGTATTTTAATTTCGTTGTTCAAGATATACTTTTTTTATGTCTGGCGACGATATTTGCACGATGACTGTGAATTAAATCAATACCTTAATTGTGTTTATTGACCCGGCCTGAAAGTATAATAATCCTGAGAAATGTAAATATTATTATAATGTCAAACATTGAATCACTCCCTATTATAAATGAAGAAAAAAAAGGTGATGATCCACGAGTTTCATTTGCGATTGAGCGAACTGCTTATGCTTTGGAACGAACACAACTGGCTTGGATCCGGACAACACTGGCATTTCTCGGTGGCGGTGTTGCCCTCGATAAAGGAATGGAAGCCATACACAAAGCCCGAATTATTTCAGGTAAGGCATTGTTTGATAGCGCCCATATTATAGGCATTTTTCTATCTTCGGGCGCTACATTATTTATGCTACTTAGTACCTGGTTCTGTTACAAACGCTTTCATAATCTTTCGGAAAAACAGGTAACGCCACACGTTTATTATCCTGTCATGCTTTCTTCAGCGCTAACCTTATTGCTGGGCATTGTCATATCTGTACTTCTAATTATTTCGTGATAGTAACTATGAGGCAGCATCAATGATATGATTATCAACGGCTAATCCACTTACTAACGGCTACGTATATATTATTTCCCCTTTCCATACAAATAATATTGATCCTTCGTTTATTATAGCATGAACCATCCATCTTAACATCTCTTTGCCGTGTTTTGGCTTGCGTGTTAACAATGGATTTCAGAATTTGTAACTGATAATAGTCTTACTGATATAAAAACTGCCTCATGTTAAAACCTCTACACGCCACCTTCTGCTATGTACTGTTGCTAGCTTCCTGTGCTTCATCTTCCAGGAACAGTAACAACATAAACCAGTCTGCACCACTGCCGGTTCACCACCTGGAACAGGGTATTAATCCTGATTCTGCCCTGGCAGGAAAAACTGCCTTACCATTATTTGACCTTCCTCAATCCCAGGATGGTGAGATCATCCTGTCAGAAGGATTTTACGAAGCTGATTTCAAAAGCTATTGCTTACAACCAGGTACACCATCACCATCTTCCGCTGATGCCTACCTGCAGGCACCGCTTCGTGGGTACCATAAGGATATTGTTGAAACCATCCTTCGTAATTCCTTAAACAGGCCTGATCTTCAACAACGAAACATACAGTTGTTATTATGGTCGGTGGTAAGTGGTTCCGACTACAGCCGCTTAGCGCCATCTGTAAAATCAACTGCAAGACAATTGTTATCCTCAAAACAAATCTTTGCCCTACAGGGGGGTATGCTCGGTGTAGCAAAAACCATTGCTGCAAGATTTCCGGAAACAGGTGTTAACAGTACTTTCAATGATATGCGTCAACTATTCGAATTGGGCAATAGTTCTTATGAAGCATATGAAAGAATTGCCGTCTTGAGGCAGCCGTCAGTGATCCACAATACGAACCATAACAGGGAGCAGTGGAACCTTCAGGATAGTGGATTTTATGTGCGTTATTTTCCGAGCAGTTATGACCGCATTAAAATACAGGTTTACGTTCCGTCAGGAGCGGTAGACAGCACTGGAAAAAAATCTGGTGAGTTCCTGTTATTTGATCCGGTGACCACCATGGCCATACCGGCTAATTCAAATGCCCAGCGCCTCGGGGTAGGTGCACCCGTTGCTGATGTTATTCGTAAAATTATTGAGATCCAGAAAGCCCCACGGTCACCTAAAAAACTGCCGCCGCCAAATCCAAATCCAAACCCCAAAGGAATAGTATTAAACTAATTTCAGCAGGACCATAAAAAAAGCCCTCAAATCATTGATTTGCGGGCTTTTTAATTTCTTACCGTCCTCCAAAGTATAAGTCACCAAATGAGTTTCATTGCAAGTCAAATAGCCTTATTTTTTGGCTGCCGGTAATGATTGGCCCTAATATTTTCTTCGGCAAGTCTAACGGTTTCCACGATTCTTTTATTTCTTGTTTCCGGCTGTTTCGCATTGTGTATCCATTCCAGGATATTTTTTTTAGATGATTTTGGGAAAGCCATAAAATAGGTGTATGCTTTCTTAACCCTTTTTAGTGTTTGTAGTAAGTCTGCAGGTATGACCATTTCTTCCACTTCGTTTAATGCGTCCCATGCACCATTTTTCTTTGCAGCCTCAACAAAATCAACCAAACCGTTTTTGATTTTGCATGATTCTTTTCAAGCCATTTCCTCCAGGTTGCGGCATCCTTGGCATAGTATAAATCAACTCCATCTGTATGCTTTGTCATAAATGCAATTTATCTTTGCAATTGTATATAGTCAAAGGATTTGAGCGAAAATAAAAACAGGACAATTGGAAATAATTCCAGCTTGTCCTGTCAAGTCGGGGAGACAAGATTCGAACTTGCGACCCCTAGCACCCCATGCTAGTACGCTACCGGACTGCGCCACTCCCCGATCAAAATAGGCTGGCAAAACTAAGGTTTAATTCTGTTTTTAAAAATTTACCCGGTAACAATTATCTTCGCGCAATTCCTGTTGCATGACAATCCTCATTCGCAAGGCCCTTATTCAAGATCCATTGTCTTCTTTTCATCTGTCTATCAAAGACATTCTCATCACCAATGGGTTAATTACCCGCATCGAAGACGTAGTTAACGAGCCCGCAGAGCAGGTGATTGAAACAGCAGGATTGACCGTTAGTCCGGGCTGGGTCGACATATTCTCGCATTTCTGTGACCCCGGTTATGAACATAAGGAAAGCCTTGAGACAGGTGCCATGGCCGCTGCCGCCGGAGGATTCACGCATGTATTCCTGGTGCCCAACACCTCCCCTGCTGTCCATAGTAAAAGCCAGGTGGAATATATCGTCGAAAAAAGCAGGAACCTTCCAGCCAGCCTTCATCCCATCGGTGCCATCACAAAAAATGCAGAGGGAAAAGAACTGGCAGAGATGTACGATATGAAACATTATGAGGCCGTGGCTTTCAGTGACGGACTTAATGCGGTACAATCTGCCGGACTGCTTATCAAGGCACTTCAGTATGTGAAAGCCATTAATGGTGTGATCATTCAGTTGCCAGATGATAAAACTATCGCACCAGCCGGACTGATTAATGAAGGCATTGTTTCAACCCGGCTTGGACTGCCTGGTAAACCTGCCATGGCAGAAGAAATTATGGTGGCAAGAGATATCAAACTGGCCAGGTATACAGATTCAAGGCTTCATATCACAGGCATCACATCCGCCAAATCACTTGAATATATAAGGCGTGCAAAAGATGGCAATATCCAGGTCACCTGCTCTGTTACGCCTTATCATATGTTTTTCACGGATGAAGACCTGGTGACCTATGATACCAACCTGAAGGTTAATCTGCCACTGCGCACGCGAAAGGATGCCGATGCGTTAAGGGATGCCGTAATAGATGGAACAATAGATTGCGTTACAACCCATCACCAGCCCCAGGAATGGGATAGTAAAACCTGCGAATTTGAAAATGCAAAACATGGAATGATCGGACTCGAATCGTGTTATGGAGTGCTTGGTGCTCTTGATATTCCCGAAAAAAGAATTCAGGAAGTATTAAGTACAAATCCCCGGCAGATTTTCGGCCTTCCGGTATCTTCCATTCAAATTGGCAGCAAAGCAGATTTCACCATCTATCAGCCCGATGTAATATTTACCTATTTGTTGCAACATATCAGATCAAAGTCGCGGAACTCTGCGTTTATCGGCAAAACATTAAAGGGAAAAGTTGTCGGTACAGTGAGCAGGGATAAACTATATTTGAACCCATAAAAAAAATATCATGGAACAGTCAGCAGTATCTGGTAAAACAAATGTATTGGTACAATATGGATTGATGGCGGCAGTGGCCTCCGTGTTGTTCTTTGTAATATTATACCTTGGTGGAACGTCTTTTTTTGGTAGCCCGATAGCTTTTATATCCTATGCAGTTCCCATAGTTTTTGCTGTCCTTGCCTGCATAAAAGCTAGAAAAGAAAATGAAGGATTTCTGCCTTTCAAGGCTGCATTGAAAATTAGCTTCGGCATTATGGTGATGTGTGCATTTGCTACCTCCCTGCTGAGTTATATACTATTTAATTTTGTTGATCCCGGGTTTAAAGAGAGTATGCTTCAGCTTACCATTGAAAATACCCAGAAGATGATGGCTAAATTTAACACCCCGCAGGATACCATTGACAAAACAATACAGGGAATGCTCTCCAAAGACCTGTTTTCGCTGGGTGCCATTACACAAAGCTTCGTTGTTGGATGTATATTCTGGTTTGTCATCGCGCTGATCGTAGCTGCCATCATGAAAAAGAACAGGCCGGAATTTGCTTAAGCATAATTTATGGATCTAACTATAGTAGTACCGTTAAAAGACGAAGAAGAATCATTGCCTGAACTTTGTTCATGGATAAAAAAAGTGGTAGACGCTAACGGTTACAGCTATGAGATCATTTTGGTAGACGACGGAAGCAGGGATAACTCGTGGGAGGTGATCCGGCAACTGGGACGCGAAAATAATCACATTAAGGGCATCAGGTTCCAACGGAATTATGGCAAAAGTGCCGCGCTCAATGAAGGCTTCAAAGCCGCTTCCGGCAATGTGGTGATCACGATGGATGCTGACCTTCAGGACAGTCCGGATGAAATTCCCGGACTCTGGGAAATGATCACCGTAGGTAAGTTTGATATGGTGAGTGGATGGAAAAAGAAGCGGTATGACAATGTAGTCACCAAAAACATTCCCTCTAAATTTTTTAATGCAGTAACCCGGCGGTTGTCTGGCATAAACTTGCATGATTTCAATTGTGGACTAAAAGCATACCGCATAAAAGTGGTTAAGTCGATCGAGGTGTATGGGGAGATGCACCGTTATATTCCGGTTCTTGCGAAATGGTCGGGCTTCACACGTATCGGTGAAAAAATTGTTGAACACCGGGCAAGGAAATATGGCACTACAAAATTTGGATGGGAACGTTTCGTCAATGGATTCCTTGACCTGACGTCCATTATGTTCATAGGAAAATTCGGAAAGAAGCCCATGCAATTTTTTGGTCTGCTTGGATCAGCATTTTTTTTCCTTGGATTTATCATGATCCTTTTCCTGGTGGTTTCAAAATTTGTGGATGCCAATTTTGCACTTACCAATAAACCCAATTTTTATATCGCACTCACAACAATGATCCTGGGTTCGCAATTCTTTCTTGCGGGATTCATTGGTGAACTGATTGCGCGAAATTCGGCTGAGCGTAACAGTTATATGATCGATGAAACCCTGGGACTGAGGGATGGAAGGTCGTAAGCACATCGTTATTCTTGGTTCCGCATGGCCGCTGCGTGGCGGCGGGTTATCAACTTTCAACGAGCGGCTTGCCCGGGAATTTATCCGGGAAGGTCACCAGGTTACTATCTACACTTTCTCACTGCAATATCCGTCCATATTGTTTCCGGGAAAATCACAGTATTCAACGCAAAAAGCTCCGGCAGACCTGGATATCAGGATCAGGGTAAATTCAATCAATCCGCTCAATTGGATAAGCGTAGGCAGGGAATTGCGTCAGCTTAAGCCACACCTTATTGTGGTCCGATTCTGGTTACCGTTTATGGGCCCTGCACTGGGCACTATTTTACGGAAAGCTGTCAGAAATAAATTCTCCAGGGTGATCTGTATTGCGGATAATATCATTCCCCATGAGAAACGCCTGGGTGATACACAATTCACCAAATATTTTCTTAACTCGGCTGATGCCTTCGTAACATTAAGTGAAAAAGTATTGTTGGACCTGCGCAAGTTCCAGCCCACAAAACCAGCCAAATATATTCCGCATCCACTCTATGATAATTTTGGTGAACCATTGTCAAAAAATGAAGCCCGAAGATGGCTGGGCATACCTGAGGAGACGAAACTCATGTTGTTTTTTGGATTCATCAGGCCATATAAGGGCCTGGACCTGCTTTTTGATGCGATGGCAGATACACGGATTAAAGAGATGGATATCAAACTATTGGTGGCAGGAGAATATTACCAGGACAGCAAGCCATATACTGATCAGGTTGCAAGACTACATCTCACTGACCGTGTAATCCTCAGAACAACGTTTATTAAAGACGATGAAGTACGCTATTATTGCAGTGCCGCTGACTTGATCATTCAGCCATATCGGCATGCAACACAAAGTGGTGTTACGCCCCTCGCCTATCATTTTGAAAAGCCAATGATTGTGACCAATGTGGGTGGACTTCCTGCTATGGTGCCCGATGGCAAAGTAGGCCTGATTGCTTCGCCCGACCCAAAATCCATTGCAGATCATATCATTGAATTTTACGAATTAGGCGAAAATCATTTTTTGCCCCATCTTCGCGAAGAGAAGAAAAAATACGCCTGGAGCCGACTGGTTAAGGCAATTCTCGATCTTTCCGATGGTATTCAAAAGTAAAGCTCCCTTGCGCATTGGCCTTGCCGGCGGAGGCACCGATCTGAGTCCATACGCAGACATTTATGGCGGCGCAGTTATCAATGCAACAATTTCCCACTATGCTTATGCTGAAATAGAATTGCTGAATCAGCCCTTGATTGAGTTTTATTCGGCGGATAAAAAACAGGTATATAAAGGTCCGTTGAATGAAGTGATTTCGTACAATGGCTCGCTTGACTTCATGAAGGCAATGTACAACAGGATGCTTCAAAACTACGGTTCATTCAGGGATGGTTTTCGGTTAACCACCACTGCTGATGCTCCACTGGGATCTGGTTTGGGAACTTCCTCAACCGTTATGGTGGCCCTTGCTGGTGTTTTTTATGAAATGCTGAATATTAAACCTGATCCTGGCCAATTGGCGGCATTCGCGTATGAAGTGGAAAGAAATGAACTCAAACTGCCGGGGGGAAGGCAGGACCAATATGCTGCTGCTTTTGGTGGTATAAACTATATCACCTTTTATGCAGGCGATAAGGTTAATGTGAAACCAGTCATCCTGAACAGTAAAGCATTGATGATGCTTGAAAATAACCTGTTGTTGTATTATACTGCCATATCGCGTGATTCGTCTGACATCATAAGAGAACAACAGGATAATGTGGTCCGCAATAAACAGGAATCTGTAGAAGCCATGCATGCATTAAAAGGGCAAAGTGGAAAAATGTTTGAAGCATTGGTTTCCGGGCGCATAAACGAGGTAGGACCATTACTTGATATGGGCTTTCACCATAAAAGAAAAATGGCGGATAATATTTCCAGCTCACTCATAGAAGAAATGTATGTCGCAGCATGCGCCGCAGGTGCAACAGGCGGCAAAATATCAGGTGCCGGCGGCGGCGGATTTATGGTATTTTATTGCCCTTTTGGTACACGCGAAAAAGTATGCGAAGCATTGCATAATTTCGGAGGGTCAGTGAAACCATTTACATTCAGTAACCGGGGTGTTACCACCTGGGTAGAAAAATACTAGCATGACAAATCCCAGGTCTCTGATCTCCGAATCCATAGCAGTGAAACAAAAACTTTTGGATGACGATGTAATCCCCGCGAAACTTGAAGAAATTGTGCGGCAAACCGTTAATGCGCTGCAACAGGGATCACGACTGTGGTTTTGTGGAAACGGCGGAAGTGCGGCAGATGCACAACACCTGGCCGCTGAATTCAGCGGAAGATTCTACAAAGACAGGAAAGCATTACCTGCCGAAGCCCTTCACTGCAATTCTTCTTACCTGACAGCTGTTGCGAATGATTATAGTTATGACATTGTTTATGCCCGACTGGTTGAAGGCATTTGTAATAAGGGCGATGTATTATTTGGTTTTTCCACTTCCGGTAATTCAGTGAATATTTGCAAGGCATTTGAAATGGCAAGGTCAAAGGGCATTATCACGGTTGGCTTTACCGGCAACTCTGGTGGAAATCTAAAAGAACTCAGTGATTACCTCCTCAACATTCCTTCTAATGATACGCCAAGGATACAGGAATCTCACATACTGCTTGGACACATCATTTGTCAATTGTCGGAAGAATCATTTTTTGCCGCAGAATGATTCCGAAAGAAGCGATCATATTAGCAGGTGGAGAGGGAACCAGGCTTAGAGAAACCCTGCCTGGCTTAGCTAAGGTACTGGCGCCGGTTGCGGGCAAACCATTTCTTCATTATGTACTCCAATATTTTTCAGCAGCGGGTATTGAAAAGTTCATTTTTGCGCTTGGTGCATTTCATGACCAGGTCGAAAACTTTCTGAGCAAGCTTCAGCCAACTATTGATTATTCCATTGTGATTGAACCAGAACCTTTGGGGACAGGCGGTGCCATACAGCATGCACTGAACTATTGCAATGAAAATACTGTCGCAGTTATCAATGGTGATTCTCTGTTCAGGGTGAACCTTGAAAATATTTCTGCATTCCACCATATGTGTGGAGCTGAATGTACCATGGCATTAAAACCCATGAAATCTTTTAACCGGTATGGTGAGGTAGTGCTACACCACGATTATTCAATTGCATCATTCAGGGAAAAAACTGAAGTGAAGGAAGGTTTAATCAATGGCGGCTTTTACCTGTTGAATAAGCGGCTTTTTTCATCGCATAAGATGCCCGTAAAATACTCTTTTGAAGAAGACTATCTTGGTAAGTTATTTGCGGAGCGGAGAATATTCGGCGTACAGCAGAATGGTTATTTTATCGATATTGGTATACCAGACGATTATCTAAACGCTCAGGCAGACTTCAAAAAAGTATCATGACGGGACTGGAACAGATTGATAAAGAATGGACATTATTCCTGGATAGGGATGGTGTGATCAACCATGAATCGGAAACAGGCTATATCCTTGATTGGGAGTCTTTTCACTTTCTTGACGGTGTCATGGATTCGTTTCCCATTTTCAACAAGTTTTTCAAAAGGATTTTCATTGTAACCAACCAGAAAGGTGTAGGTAAAGGGTTAATGACAGAATATGATCTGTTAAATATTAATAAATGCCTTTTATCAGTTATTGAAAATTCGGGGGGACGGATCGACAAAATTTATTATTGCACAGCAATTGATGATCTGGATCCCTGCCGTAAGCCCAACAACGGAATGGCAATAACTGCGCAGCGGGATTTTCCTGAAGTCCTGTTAAACAAGGCTCTTATGGTAGGCAATACGATGAGTGACATGAAGTTTGGAAAATCATCGGGCATGACCACCGTGTTTATCCCGTCCACTAAACCATCCCCTGTTTTACCAGATCCCCTTGTGGACCTTGTTTTCGAGGATCTTACGGGCCTTGCTAAAGCTTTGCAAAAATCGGGTGGTGCCAAATAATTTTTATGCAATTTTGTTATATGCAAAAAAGGCAGACTTTTCTTTCAACGCTGGTTACGCTGATCTGTATCCACGCTGCATTAACAATAAGCGCACAGGGATCAGCCAACAATAACCTTAAGTCGCTGCGTTCAAAAGAAGATTCCCTTAGGGAGATAGCCTCCAAAATTGTTATGGCCAGGGAACCAGCTGATCGTTTCAGGGCGGATAGCCTGTTTACAAGGATGCTGGTAAGGGCCCTCAAGATTCCGAATTCATTTCGTTATCCTTTTGACTCGATCATTCATATTTCCAAAATATATTCACCTGATTCAGCGTTTAGAATTTTTACCTGGCAGGTAGTACGGGATGAAACGCTAAACCGAAGGCACGGCGCTATTCAATTAAAAACAACAGACGGTTCGCTGAAATTATTCCCGCTTATCGACCGCACTAATGTCATTAGCCATCCTTTTGATACGGTTACCAACAATGAATGGTGGTTAGGTTCCATTTACTATAAGGTCATTCAGAAAAAAGCCAATAACACCAACTACTACACGCTTTTGGGTTACGATGAAAATACCATGAAGAGTACAAAGAAGAGGATCGAAGTTTTAACTTTCAGCCCTACAGGATTGCCTGTATTTGGAGGGCCATATTTCAGTTTTGAAGAAGATAGTGTAAGAAAACCAATGCAGTCCCGGTTTTGGATCGAATATAAAAAAGAGGGCAATGCAAGGCTGCAATTTGATGATGAACTTGATATGATCATTTACGATCACCTTATCTCAGAAAGCAACGAACCAGACAAAAGGTATACGTATATACCTGACGGTGACTATGAGGGTTTCAAATGGAAAAACGGTAAGTGGGTACATGTAGATAAAGTTTTCAACTTCGCACTCAAGGATGGTGAAGCTCCTGTAATTGTTCCTATCAGTGAAGATAAGCTCGGTGGGAAAACCAGCCCACCTGTTCCACCAGTAAAGCCTGTTAAAAAGAAATCCGGGGGAAATAACTGATAAGCAGTGATGATTTCTAATCTCAGTTAACAGTCGTGACGTTAATGATCAGACTATATTGCTATAACTGATCAATCCAGTTTTAATACGGCAAGGAATGCTTCCTGGGGAACTTCCACATTGCCTATCTGGCGCATTCTTTTCTTTCCCTCTTTTTGTTTTTCCAATAGTTTTCGCTTGCGGCTAATGTCACCACCGTAACACTTTGCAGTTACGTCTTTTCGCAACGCAGAGATGTTTTCCCTGGCGATGATCTTAGCGCCTACTGCTGCCTGTATGGCAATCTGGAATTGTTGTCTTGGAAGCAATTCTTTCAATTTTTCACACAACTTGCGTCCGAAATCCTGCGCCCTGCTGCGGTGAATCAACGCACTGAGGGCATCTACTTTTTCATTGTTTAAGAGGATGTCCATTTTCACGATATCTGCTTCCCTCATTCCAATGGGATGATAGTCGAACGAGGCATATCCGCGTGTTTGACTTTTTAACTTATCATAAAAATCAAACACGATTTCCGTAAGTGGCATTTCAAAAATCAATTCAACCCTGGTGGTTGTCAGGTAACTTTGGTTAATCAGGCTTCCACGCTTTCCAAGGCAGAGGGTCATGATATTACCGATGTATTCAGGCTTGGTAATGATTTGCGCCTTAATAAAGGGTTCTTCGATGCTCTTTATTTTTACAGGATCCGGCATTTCTGTGGGATTGTTCACGGTTACCCTGTCTCCCGAGGTTGTGTAAGAAATGAAACTTACGTTAGGTACGGTAGTAATAACGGTTTGGTTAAACTCCCGTTCCAGCCTTTCCTGAATGATCTCCATGTGAAGCAGCCCGAGGAATCTGCACCGGAAACCAAAGCCCAGCGCCTGTGAAGTTTCCAGTTCGTAGGTCAGGGATGCGTCATTGAGCTGCAGTTTATCCATACACTCACGAAGCTCTTCAAAGTCGTCTGTATCTACGGGAAAAATTCCCGCAAATACCATTGGCTTGACTTCCACAAATCCTTTAATGATTTCTTTGGTGGGATTAACCAAATTGGTAAGGGTATCACCTACCCTTACTTCCTTTGCATTTTTTATACCGGTTATAATATACCCCACATCGCCACAGGTTACAACGGGTCTCTCGGACATTTTTAATTTAAGGATACCCACTTCATCAGCGTCATAATCCATATCCGTTGATACGAATTTCACTTTATCGCCTTTCCGGATACTACCATTCCGGATACGATAATATACAATGATACCCCTGAAGCTATTGAAGACACTGTCAAATATAAGCGCCTGTAAAGGAGCATCCGGGTTTCCTTTTGGAGATGGTATCCTTTGCACGATAGCGGTAAGGATCTCTTCGATTCCAATACCTGTTCTTCCGCTGGCAAGAAGGATCTCATCCGGTTTGCAACCAATAAGTTCTACGATCTGGTCCCTCACTTCTTCAATCATCGCACCATCCATGTCAATTTTATTGATCACGGGAATGATCTCCAGGTTGTTTTCCACGGCCAGGTAAAGATTACTGATGGTTTGTGCCTGGATACCCTGGGTGGCATCAACCAGCAATAAGGCACCTTCACAGGCAGCAAGTGCCCTGCTTACTTCATAACTGAAGTCCACATGGCCGGGTGTATCAATAAGGTTTAGT
>JANMMA010000023.1:0-13541 GCA_031372815.1 Sphingobacteriales bacterium | reverse complement strand
GTAAATGACCTGTGCCCCAGCGTTTAGCGATGTATCTTTCTGCCGCGCTACGCTATTTATGTCCCAGCTTGAAATGGTAAATGTAGCTGGAATGCTGTCATACACCACGTCGCCGACCGTAATTGACGCTTTCAACTTGACCATGAAATAGCCTTGTACAGGCTGCGTTGGAGGTGTTGGCGTCAATATATCATCTTGTTTGCTACAAGCCGTTAAAAGAACAGCTACTACCGTCATTTGCATTACCTTGCTAAATAATAACTTTCTCATTTTCTACGTTTTGTTTTGATGCAAACATAAAAGGGAATTGATGTTGAAAAACTACATAAACATGTGAATCTGCATGGCAAAATTCAATCTGAATAGGTAAACAAAAACGTGTCAGGCTCAAAGACCAGACACGTTGCTACGTTATAATACTTATTTGCCTTTTCTCACTTTCCCATTAATTCCATAAAAAGTAGATGTATACAATCGTACAATTACATTAACTCCACATATTCTACATAAATACCCAGCAACACATGCCAAATTAAATAATGCCCTAATCTAACCGCCAATGAAGCCAGGAAACCATATTGTATATAGCTTCTGAATTGCCAGGCATTCATAGCCACACCGCTCAATGTAGCATAAATGACAAGCCATAACGAACCTTCAGGGAATTGTTGAATGGGTTCTATAATACTGGTCATGGCGCCCAACACCACGACAAATACATTTCTGAATTTTCCTTTAAGCAACCATATATGTAGAAGCAGAAAGAGTGTAAGTGGAAGCATTCGGTAGTACAATTCCACTTCCAGGGCACCTGAACTGTAAAGAAAAATACTGTAAGGAAAAGGCTGCAGAAAAGGCGGCATTTCTGTATACGGTTCCGGATGTTGCATTACCTTGACTACAAGCACATCTAAGATTCCAAATATCATTCCCACACCAAGTGTTGATATCCATCCATTTTTTCGTTGGTTGATGGTTGGCACAGCAGGCAATGATGCTTTCTGCTGCAAGAACAGTAAAGGCAGCACTGGAAGGATAAGCAACAGATTATTCCAGTTCCATCTTCTCACCGATACCCCTTTTGTTTCCAAAATCTCTCCGTAAATGATAGTAACAATAACGCCTGTTAAAAGAATAAACCCCAAAATGAGTTCATTCTTATAGCTCTTAAGTTTCATATTTTTATCAGCGTTTAATTACTCTTCCACTACCGTTTTGTGTTGTTTCAATTACTGGACTGCCCCAGTAGTAAATATTGCCGCTACCAAAAATATTTGCCTTTATCCGATCGGCTACGGTTAAACTGGTGTTGCCACTACCGTATACGTTAGCCTGCGCCTGTTTCACTTGCAAACCCTGTGCATCAATATTTCCACTTCCATACACGTCAAGCAATGCGGATTGATAACTACTGTTACTAACACGAATATTTCCGCTGCCATGAATTGTTGCATTCAACGTATTTCCAGCGGCAAAACCAGCAATGACAATGTCCTCACTACCATAAATAGCTGCTTTGCCAATAGCCGGGATAGTGATATTTACCACCACATTTCCATTACGGATAGTATTATAGTTCGAATTAAATTTCAATTTCAATACTCCATTTTCCACTTTGAAATCAAGCATGTTAAGCAAGTTATCATAGCCTGTAACGGATAATTGCTGTAACGTACCGTAGTTAATCACAGCGTTGATATCATAATGACTTTCCACAGCAGAAAATGCAGGCAGGTTCAGTGTACGGGTGCTGGTAGTTCCGCCCCCTCGTAGCACTTCTTTGCTGCAGGAACTTAGAATGAGTAATACAGCCATCAGGTTCAAATAAGCGATCTTTTTCATAATAATAATTTCTTTCAAAACTATCTCCCAAAATGGCTGATCGCAATCACATGTTCATGTGAAATAATTTGTCCGCCATCAGGTTTCAAATTGGCTATACCCTTTTAGCAATAGTTCCAGCTATTATATGGACTTTATGGTTGTAAGAAAAGATGGATTATCGCATAGTTTCCGTTCCCTACTTTTTGGTAGTTTTAGCCTTTGTATTCAGACTCTTTTAAAGTGACATTAGTGGAGAGCAGACGCGGTCAGCCGCTAGAAACTGCATTTGCAAAAGCATGGCTAAAGCACTATTTTTTACCTGCATATCATTAACTAAAAGCAAGGCAAAAATGAAGCAACAGTAACAAGAATGCCATGCCTTATAAAATGCTTCTGCGTTGGCGGTAATGCAAAAGAGACCCTAAACCATTACGACCATTTTAAAAATATTGACAACTAAATATGACAGCACCACAAATAACACCAGCCAAACTATTCAATGGAAAAACACTACCTGTAAAATGGAAAGAAGCACAAGCAGCTTTTATTTGCTTTACGCCTTTTCCTGCTGGTTTTGAGAAGTATGTTTCTGAAGTATCAACCGAAAGATTTTTCCTGCATTCACCTTGTAGCGAAGTAAGGTTATGCATTTACAACAATATTTCATTTATCATTTTAAGTGAGGTTTATGGTTTTGAAGTTGGTTCAACAACAGTTGAAGAAATAATTTATCATGGAATTCACAACATCATTGGTATTGGCTATGTTGGAGCATTCAATGGAGCACCAATAGGACAAAAGTTCATTGCAAAATCAGCTCTTTCCGATTTACCATTGGCCAGGCATTATGGAGTTGAAGCAAACGAACGTGTTTACCCATCACCTAAATTTTATTCGTTACTAAAAAGTTTAGGGAATGCCACTGGAACAGTTTGGGAAGAATACTCAGTATGGTGCATAAACAGTTTGTACAGAGAATATCCTGAAACCATAAAGGAAATGAAAGAAAAGGGTTGTAGTGTAGTAAATATGGACACTATTTCCGTTTATGCCGTAGCAGATGTTTGTGCAAAAGAGACTGGTTCAGAAATAAATTATATCTATGTAGGAACTATTTCCGATTCTGAAAGTGATGACGGCGAAAGTTGGCAAACTGATTTGATAGAAACAATTACAACAGATAAAAAACAATCCCATGACGAGCTTTCAGAATACATGGTTGAAAACGTACTTACATCAATATTACTATCTTAGAATAAATGAATAGGGAAAATATAATAGAAACAACGGCGGCATTTGTAAAAGATACACTTCAAAATGCGGAAGGAGGACATGATTGGTGGCACATTTATAGAGTCTGGAAAACTGCCAAAACAATAGCTGCCGGAGAGCATGTTGACATTTTTGTGGTTGAGTTAGGAGCATTACTTCATGACATTGCAGACTCTAAGTTTCACAATGGTGACGAAACAATCGGCCCAAAAAAGGCAAGGGAATTCCTTGAATCACTACATATTGACGAACGTACTATTTTGCATGTAGAAAATATTATTAAGAATATTTCATTTAAAGGGGGCAAGGAAAAGCAAATCTTTACATCGATAGAATTGAATGTTGTTCAAGATGCAGACAGGCTGGACGCTTTGGGTGCAATTGGAATTGCAAGAGCATTCAACTATGGTGGCTTCAAGAATAGAAAAATTTATGACCCAACGATAAAGCCTAACCTCAGCAAAACAAAAGAAGAATATAAGAACACTACAGACCCTACAATAAACCATTTTTATGAAAAATTATTTCTCCTCAAAGACAAAATGAATACAAAAACTGGACAGTCAATTGCGAAGCAAAGGCACGATTTCATGACAAATTTTGTTGAACAATTTTATGACGAATGGGAAGGCAGACTATAGTTAACAAAAAGAGCTGAGCCAACCAATATCATTCGTATTCCACTTCTCCAAAGCTGTAATTCATAATGTTGAAACCTTTATCAAAAAAACCAGAAAAACCAAATTGATTTTTCTGGCAAAAAAAATTTAGTGGAAAACAGGAAAAATTAATCACTTCCCGATACAGAAACTAAGAAAACCATCCATTAAGGGTTTCAGCATTTCGAAGAAAAAATAAGGCATAATTTTACCGATTTTCCAGCCACTGAATCGTAATCATTTTCAGTTACCTCCCGGCCTTCAAGGATGGCTTCAATTTCCAGGATGCTCCTCCTGGTCAAATCGGGTATTCGGCTTGCTAAGGGCTTTGGCGAAGAACCGGTAGCCAAAATTTGGTAATCAATAAACTGAACTAGTCCACGTTAGAGCGTAGCAAGTTACAATTCCTCTGATTTGAGATTTTTTTCCTTAAATTCATAAACACAACTCTTTATATGGGAAGCATTTCCTCTTTCCCTGAGTCGGCAAGGTCAATTTTTTTACTCCCATGGGTTCTTTTTTTTATTGTTGGCTCAGTATTTTCCCAACCTATAATAAAAGGCAAGATCACAGGCAGGGATGGCATAGCGCTTCCCGGAGCAACAATTAAAATCAATGCAACAAATATCCTTACTATAGCAGATTCTTCAGGCCATTTTACTTTGAGAGCAAACCCGGGAGATGCAATCGATGTTTCATTTGTCGGCTATAATGACCGACGACTTGTGTTAGGTAATGAAACCGATTTGGATATTTCACTTACAGAAACAATGGTGAATCTGAATGAAGTGGCTGTTATTGGTTATGGCACGGTGAAGAAAAAAGATCTTACAGGTGCGGTTTCATCAATAGCTGCGAAAGATTTTAATAAGGGGATTTTCAGCTCTCCTGATCAATTAATACAGGGCAAAGCATCAGGTGTTCAAATAATAAACAATAATGGGCAACCTGGCGGGGCTATAACAGTTAAAATCAGGGGTAACTCCGCTCTTTCCGGAACTGGTCAGCCTTTATACATAGTAGATGGCATTCCGTTAGATGGAAGATCTCTACAAGCCGGTAACAATCCACTGAATTTTCTAAATCCTTCAGACATTGCGTCCATAGACATTTTAAAGGATGCTTCGGCAACAGCAATTTATGGTTCAAGAGCTGCCTATGGTGTTATGATAATAAATACTAAAAAAGGTCAAACCGGCTCAACAAAACTTGATGTCGCTATTTCGACAGGGGTTTCATCCGTTTTGAAAAAAGTACGTGTTTTAAATGCTGCGGAATACAGGGATGCTATTATTTATTATGGAGTTAACACTTCTTTCAACAAAGGTGCAGATGTGGATGCCATGGATGAAATTTTGCGAAATGGCCTGCAACAAAATTATTCTATTGCGGGTAGTGGCGGAAATGAAAATGGAAAATATCGTTTTTCGGTTGGGTTTTTAAACCAGGAAGGCATTGTGATCAATACAGGTTTTAAAAAATACAGTGCAGACATATCAACAAATTTAAAATTACTTACCAGTAAAAAGTTAGGATTAGATTTTCATTTGAACTCAAGTCAATATATCCAGGATGCTTCAGCGCTTACTACTGGCTTTAGCGGAATAATTGCAAGTGCTTTAACATGGAATCCTACAGATTCATTAAAAAATGCTGACGGATCCATTAAAATAGCGCCTGGGTTTTCTGTCAGTCCTCTTGTTTTGTCCAAATTCGTAAGAGACGATTTAAAAGTTACTACTTTTTTAGGAAGTATCTCTCCCTATTATAAATTCTCAGACTGGCTTGAATATAAATTACTCGCTAGCATTAATTATAGTTCAGGCATATCTCGGTCTTCCGTTAACCAGGCACTTAATGTATATCCTTTTTATCCGCCGACAGGAACAGCCACTATAAAGAATAGCGAACTTATTACAGAACAAATCACGCACACGCTGGACTTTAATAAAGAAATTTTTGATGACCTCCATTTAAATGCAGTTGCAGGATATGAGTTTATGAAATTTTCAAATAAAGGATTTGGCCTTAGCGGTAATGGCGCTCAGCCTGCAGGATTTGGCAATTATGGGCTGGATTATACCAATTATGTCCAGTTTTCCGATGTAAATGGTCGCAGCATATCTTCTTACATAGATCCATCATCTGAATTGAGATCCTTTTTTGGCAGGACCATATTCAATTATAAAGATAAATACCTGTTAACAGCAACTTTGAGAGCAGATGGCTCTAGCAAATTTGGTGCAAACAACAAGTACGGTTATTTTCCCTCTTTTGCCTTTGCGTGGAATATAAGTAAAGAGAATTTTTTTAAAATTGACCTGATCAATTCGCTTAAGGTGAGGAGAGGATGGGGTAAAACCGGCAACCAGGAATTCCCGCCAGGTTCTTCACAGGCTTTATATGCTTTTCAAAATGGTGGGGGAAACATTATTCAAATAAATAGTCCAAATCCTGATCTGAAGTGGCAATCAGACAGGCAATATAATATTGGTATTGACTTTTCAATACTAAATAACAGGGTCACGGGAACAATGGATTATTTCAGTAAAACAACTACCAGTTTATTGTTTCCAAGCCCTCCCATTCAGCCTGCACCTCCAGGTTCTACTGTTAGGTGGATCAATCTGGATGCCGAAATAATAAATAAAGGATTTGAAGTTTTGATAAATGCAGCAGTTGTGAGGAAAGAAAAATTCACATGGGACTTAACAGTCAATGCAACTTTCCTTAAAAATAAAGTTTCCGGTTTACTCACTCCAGTATACACGGGTGATGTTTTAGGCGCCCCTGTTGAGATAATACAAAACGGACTTCCTATGGGCGCCTTTTATACCAGGAGGTTTTTAGGACTTGATAAGGCAACAGGGTTTTCGGTTTACGAGGATAATGGTAATACCTTTTATGATGTAGGAGATCCAAACCCTAAAATGCTATTAGGCATCAGCTCAACTTTTCGTTATAAAAAGTTTTCACTAATAGCGAATATGAATGGAAGCTTTGGACAGGATATTTACAATACTACGCTTATGAACCTGCTGAATGTCGGAGGTATTAGGGGAGGAAATTTGGCGCTGTCGGTATACCAGGATCCGGTGAAAGAAGACCTTGCTAATCCATCACAATCACTTTCGTCAAGATATATTGAAAAAGGCGATTATCTAAAAATGAGTAATCTGACGATCTCCTACAACATAGGAGACCTGGCAAAAGCCTTTAAAGGAACGAATGTGTACATAACAGGTCAGAACCTTTTCCTGATAACGAAATATTCAGGTTTTGATCCGGAGGTTAACGTAGATAGAAGCATCAATGGAATTCCCTCTTTTGGTATTGACTTTACCCGTTATCCTTCTTCAAGATCGATCATTTTAGGAATAAACTTTTCTTTATAACGTGGTTAATAAAAATTATATGAAACCCCGGAGATTAGTTTTTATTGTATTCATTTCAATTGTATTCACCTGTAGTTGTAAAAAACTGGATGAAACTGTTGGCGGAAATCTAACTACAGGGCAGGTAACAAATAATTCATCAGCTGAATTATTGCGCGGTGTATATGCCTCTTTAGCACCTACATTTACGAGTTACCTCGACATATTTGCATTATCCGAAATGACGACCGACGAAGCAATTGTGCCTACACGTGGCAATGATTGGGATGATAATGGCATGTGGCGTTTACTTCACCAGCATAAATGGGATCCTGGTCACAGTAAAATACGTGATTGTTTCAAAAGCCTTAGTGGTGTTGTTTTTGCGGCAACAGATGTACTTCAATTTAACCCTAATGCTCAGCAAAAAGCCGAAGCAAGATTTCTTCGGGCATGGGCCATGTATTGGCTACTAGATCTGTTTGACCAGGTTCCATATCGCGAACCAGGAGAGAATATTGTTCAACCTGCTAAGGTTCGTAAAGGAATAGAAGCGTTAAATTATATTATAAGTGAAATAAACGCCGCGCAAGCAGACCTTCCCGATGGCCCCGCAAGTAAAGCAAATAAATTTGCGGCGAAAGTACTGTTGATGAAATGTTACCTTAATAAAGGAGTTTTTACTGAAAGAGCCAATCCTTCATTTGATCCGGCAGACATGAATAGGATAATAAGCCTTGCCGATACAATCATCAACAGTGGTAAGTATGGTTTTAGTGATAACTATTTTGATAATTTTTCTCCTGTCAATAGAACGAAGCTGAAGGAAAATATATTTACACAGGCAAGTAATTCCGATGGCGGTTATTTATTGGGCTTGGCCTGGAGTGCTACGTTACATTATAAACAGGGTGGTTTTAACGGCACTTCAACGCTGTCTGATTTTTATAACAAATTTGAGTCAACTGATAAACGCAGAGAAGCTGTTTATGATTATTTCACCTCTCCGCCTAATCCCGGTCGTAGAGTTAATGTTGGTTTTTTGATAGGTCCACAGCGCGATCTCTTCACAGATGATATTCTTACCTGGGAAAACGCTCCCGTCAACTTTACTCCTGAAGTAAAAAATATAGAACCCGGTCCTGATCTCGATAACCCTGGAATAAGACCTATAAAATATGCGCCAGACTATTCGAATTTTTATTTTTATATAAGCCCTGCTACCAATAATTTTGTGTATTTCCGTTTCCCCGATGTTTTATTAATGAAGGCTGAAGCCATTTTGCGGGGAGGAACTCCTACCAATGCAGGCACCTATGGCAACTCGGCTCTTTCAATTGTAAATTCTATCCGTACAGATCAATCAAGAAGTGCCTCAGCTTTTTCTTCAATAATCCTTGATGTTTTATTAGATGAGAGAGGGAGAGAATTGTGGTGGGAAAATTGGAGAAGACAGGATATGATCCGCTTTAAAAAATATCTTATGCCTTTCCAGGAAAAAGGGTATCAAAGCCTTCCAAAATATTTAATATTTCCAATTCCTTATGAACAACTATCAGTTAATCCCAACCTATCGCAAAATCCGGGATACTAACAATAATCCTTATATGAACTGCTCCAGTATAATATCTGGAGCGATACGGTGAACCTGATAGCAAGAATGGACCAATCAGGAGTTCCGGGAAAGATTAATATTTCACAACATACTTACGAGCTAGTTTAAGCTCAATTCAGTGTAAAAAAATCATTTTATAGTTGCCATTGTTGAAAATTTATGAAAATTAAAATTACCATAACTGCAATAATTCTTTTACTGGTAATCTTACAACATGGAACAGCCCAAAACAATAATGACCTAAAATTTAACCTGGTAGAAGGTGCTAATGGCAAACTGCTGGGTAAGATCAATGCCATTACCCAGGACCCTCATGGATATATTTGGCTCCTGGGTCAGGGCGCAGAATGTCTTTACCGCTATGACGGCAACAGGATGATCAGTTTCAAGCATGATGACGCAAATCCAAATTCCTTAGGGATGACCGAGCTTGAAACAGTGTATGCCGATGATGCTGGAATGATTTGGGTTGGAGGTAATGGATTGGATCAATTTAATCCGGCAACGGGTATTTTCAAACACTACAGGAATGTGCCAAATGATCCGGGCAGCCGCGTAATAGTTACCGTAATTCTAAGGGATCGTCAGGGGATACTTTGGGTTGGTACGCATAATGGGTTGAATCGCCTTGATGAAAAAACAGGAAAATTTATCCATTACCGCAATGAACCTGGGAATTCGCGAAGTTTGAGCAGTAATAATGTCAGGGCTATTTATGAAGACCGCAGCGGTGTACTTTGGATTGGTACCGGTTTATACTGGGAGAACAATAACGATGGCGGCCTTAATCGCTTCGACCGGAACACCGGAACTTTTACCCGATACCTGAATGATCCAAAAAACCCTCATAGTCTTATCAATAATAAGGTAAGAGCCATCTTTGAAGACAGCAGGGGAACATTTTGGGTGGGCACTAAAGGAGACGGATTGCATACAATGGATCGCTCAACAGGAAGTTTTGAACGGCATTTGTACGACCCCGCCAAACCGGACCAGTTAAGCAGGTATAAATTGAAAGATGGTTATGATCACATCACTTTTATCAATGAGGACAGTACCGGGGCAATCTGGGTAGGAACGGAGGGGTCCGGTATTAACCGTTATAATCCGGTTACAAAAAGAATTACACATTACCAATCCGGCAATGGATTTCCGGACAGTACCTGCTGGAATAGCTTCATATCACAAGATGGTGTTTTATGGATAAGTACAGAAGGTAGCGGACTATTATATCGGGTTGATCCTTTTCATAAATCCATTCATTCCATTCCAACTGGTGACCGGGCACTCAGTTTTCTGGAAGATAAGGAAGGATATTTATGGGTGGGGACCTTCGGAAGTGGGCTACTCAAATTTGATCAGCATAAAAATTTAATACAGCAGCTCAAATATGAACCTTCGGATCCCTTTAGTGTCTTTGATAATGTTGTAGCAAGTATGATTCAAACCCGGGAAGATACAATTTTGTTGGGAACAGGTAGGGGGGGCCGTATTTTCAATAAGGTTACACAGCAATTTTCCCGGTTTCATGATAATGATAATTTAAATGATTCTGCCCAGGTTGGCTGGTCAAAAATTTTTCAGGACAACCAAGGACTCATATGGTTTGGCAGATGGGGGCTTGGATTGGTGCGGTATAACCCAAAAGCTAATTTATTCAAACCTTTTCTTAGGGATGCGAAAGACTCTTCTTCTATCATTACAGGTCTTGTAAATAGTATTTGGGAGGACAGATCAGGTTCATTCTGGGTAGCAGGGGTAGGAGGAATTAACCGTTTAGACAGGGAAACGGACCGGTTCAAGCATTATGTGGTAGGGCGTAATATTGCATATTTGTACGAAGATTCCGGAGGTGCTTTATGGGCCGGAACGGATAGAGGTCTTTTCCAGTACAGTCAAAAGGAAGATAGATTTACAAGTTTTTTTGATCCCCAGTCAGAAATAAATACTTTCACCATTGGTGGAATTATTGAAGATAATTCGAAAAACTTATGGCTCACTTCGCCATCAGCCATCATAAAATTGAATCCGTCAAACAAAGAGACCTTCGTGTATGGCAGCAGGTTTGGAATAAGTCCAAACAGCCTGCTACCACATGGAGCTACATACCTACCATATGGAGCTACATACAAAGATGGAAAAGGGCAAATATTCATTGGAAGTCCAAACGGGTTTTATACATTTTCCCCTGAAGAACTTTCTGTCAAAACAGATCTGAAAATTATCATTACTGATCTTTTTGTCAACACGCTTCCTGTACTGCCCGGTAAAGGAAGCCCCATACAAAAACCAGTTGAAGAGATCAGCGATTTAGATTTAAAATACAACCAGAATACTATCGTCTTCAATTTTGCAGCTGTAGATTATCGCGAGCCGGAAACCATCAAATATTTTTACATACTCGAAGGTTATGATAGAGAATGGCAGGAAGTGAGGGAGAAAAAGGAAAATAGCTCATACTATTATAATCTCCCTCAGGGCAGATATGTATACCGGGTAAAAGCTTTTAACAGGGACGGGACAAAAGCAGAAAAAGTAATATCCATCCGTATCAATCCGCCATGGTGGGAAACCTGGTGGGCTTACACCCTGGAAGGCCTATTGCTCATTGTTGCCGTATGGACTTTAATTAAATGGCGGACACGGGTTTTGAAGAAAGAAAAAATAGTCCTCGAAGAAAAAGTTGCTGAACGTACAAAGGAATTAAAAGAGGAAAAAGAAATTGTTGAAAGTACTTTATCTGAATTAAAAACAACACAGGCGCAGCTTATCCATTCTGAAAGAATGGCTTCTCTTGGTGAGCTTACAGCCGGTATTGCACATGAAATTCAAAACCCGTTGAACTTCGTCAATAATTTTTCAGAAGTAACCAATGAATTGATTGATGAAATGAACCAGGAAATTGAAAAGGGAAACGCTGAAGAAGTGAAAGCAATTTCAGCAGACGTAAAACAAAACCTTGAAAAAATACTTCACCACGGTAAAAGAGCTGATGCTATTGTAAAAGGCATGCTTCAACATAGTCGCAGCAGCGCTGGTGTTAAAGATCCAACAGACATCAATGCATTAGCTGATGAATACTTACGATTAGCTTATCATGGTCTCCGGGCAAAGGACAAATCATTCAATGCAAACATGAAAACCGATTTTGATGAAAGTATTGGAAAAATCAATATTGTACCGCAGGATATTGGAAGAGTACTACTCAATTTATACAACAATGCATTTTATGCAGTAACAGAAAAGAAGAAACAAGCAGGCGATGGATATGAACCAACGGTTTCAGTGAGTACAAAAAAGTTGAATGATAAAGTTGAAATCAGCGTTAAGGATAACGGCAACGGTATCCCTCAAAAAGTATTGAATAAAGTTTTCCAACCCTTCTTCACTACAAAACCGACTGGCCAGGGATCAGGATTAGGCCTTTCATTGGCTTATGATATTGTGAATGCTCATGGTGGTGAAATAAAAGTAGAAACGAAGGAAGGAGAGTTTTCGGAGTTTATAATTGAATTGCCAATAGACTAAAGAAAGCGAATCATTCATTTACAAATAAAGGCAAACAAAAGAAAGGAAATCTACTTTCCGATACAGAATGCATTTAATCCAATCTACATTCGCCCATCCATTTAATGAGGTTATCAATGAAAGGCTGTGGTTGGACTTCAAGTCCATTAGTGTCTCCAATAAAAAAAACTTTGGATTTGGGATAGTTTAATATTCCCATTACCGGAGGCGCTGTTGGATCGTCGGTATCCTGAATTCCATTAAAATTAAGATCTGCATAATCTTGCGGTCTCAACCAACCCAGGATCTGGATATTTGGATTGCCATCGGCATTGGTTATAACTGAACCTGCAATATATTCGAGCGAGTTCATGTTTGCAGTAATTTCATGAGAGGAAAATTTATTGATTATTCCACTAGCAACTCCATTAAACTTCAATCCAAGATAATCACCCAATTCATCGACCCGATCGTTTTTTTTGTGATCCGTAAAAAATACAAGATTCATTCCTCGGCTTATCAGATCTTTATAAACTGTGATTTCTTTTGGGGTATATGGTTCAAATCCTGCAACCCTGAGAACAATATAGTTTCCGAAAAACATTTCTTCTGTAAGCTCCTTGTCGCGACCTAATTCGGTCACTTCATAACCTTTAGCCCTAAGAAGGTTGGCGAAAGCTTGTCCCTGGTGAGGTTTATTTGCATCATATCCTGTAGCATTGGATTGCGGAAACCACCAGACACCACCATCGTGGGAGGCATCAATCACAATTTTGCAATTCAGGGAAGTTATCACGACATTCCATGAAGAGGAATCATTTTGGCCATTACTTAATGCGTAGGTTACAGGTTTTGACAAATCGATCGTTGAAGTCCCCGACACTTGTAACTTGCCATTAGCATATACCGAATAGCCTGGAGTAACTTCAAAAGAAGGCTTCAACAGTTTTGTATTCGCACTGTGCTTTATCTCCATTTTTATTTCTCTCTTATCGTTGTTGATATACGTTTGTAGGGTCTGTTCATTCAATGTAAAAGACACAAAGGCGGGTTTACCACCAACAAGTGCATCATCAGGTGTTACAATTTCTTTTTTTTCACATGATGCAATCAGGTTTAAGACCATACACCAGATGCTCCAATTGATGTTCGGGATTCTACTTCCCAAAGTTTGAACGAATGATTTCATAAATCAACATTTTAATTGTTAGACGTATCGACCAATGAATGCGATAACATGAAACACGAAAAATAGATGTTTTAGCTTCGAACTAACAGATCATGAGGTAC
>JANMMA010000019.1:0-5684 GCA_031372815.1 Sphingobacteriales bacterium | reverse complement strand
AAAGGTATATGGCATATCCCGGACAGTCTTTGTCGTACAAGATCGGGGCATTAAAAATCAGGGAACTTCGCGATAAGTACACCAAACAACTAGGGACAAAGTTCAATATTGGGGAATTTCATAAGCAAGTGTTGAACAGTGGTTGCCTTCCTCTTTCTATATTGGAGGTGAAGTTGGACAATTGGGCAAAAACGCAGTAGAATGAGGCAAAGCCACCACTCCCAATTTTCTTTATTATCATAGGTGATAAAGGTTTCACAGTCCGCCACCCCTGCGGTATGGTTATTGAGTAAGAATCTTCTAAAGAAGATCTATGAATAACGAGAAACAATTTGGCGTTTGGATGGATAATCACCAGGCTACTGTAGTAGGGGGCGCGGTTACAGAAGGAGATACCTTAAAAGTATTGGCAAAAATTAAAGGCGAAGCCACTACACAAAACTCCAGTGAAAAAAATTCCAACAACCAGGAGAAGATGGTTCAGGCAAAATTCTTTAAGGAAATATCTTCACATTTGGTGAATGCCACCCAGGTTCACATAACAGGTACAGGTCAGGCCCAGGAGCAATTCATTAAATACCTTGCTTCCACACCTCAATATAAAAATTGCAAAACAGTCGAGTCCACAGCAAATAAAATGAGTGATGAAAAACTCATAGAGTTTATTGCGTCTAAGTTCTGATTATTCATTCTGATTAATCATGAACCAGTAATTCTTTGAACGGAGTACGGGTTCCAAATAAAACCGTATTTTCAGTACAAATCTAGGTTTGCAAAGCAGATCAGCAAACTATATTTCTACTCTTACACCCTTGCGTGGCATTGCAGCGATACTAATCGTTATTTATCACTGCAACTTCGGCGTGGGACCTTTTCTATTGGATCATACTAAATTTCTGCAGAATGCAACTCTTTGTGTAGATTTTTTCTTTGTGCTTAGTGGCTTTATTATATCTTACGTATATCACGATAGTTTTCGCCAAGGTGCTACATATAAAACATACAAAAAATACTTAGGTGCGCGTTTTGCGCGAATTTATCCTTTACATTTTGTTACCACACTGTGGGCCTTTTTAGGAACTGCGCTCATACTACACTATGCGTCCTCAATTGATCCTGATGCTGATTCGTTAACTGATAATCTAAGGGCGCTGCCAAAATGTCTTTTACTCCTGAACGTCTCTGTACCTTTTTCACTGAACGTCCCCTCATGGTCTCTATGTGTGGAATGGTGGATGTATATGGTATTTCCGCTTTTTGTCCCGATGCTGCTTAATCTTAGAAGACTAGGTAAATTTGGATGGTTGACGATAGTATTATTATTGTATTGCATGGTTGGTTATGGCCCATATGCAGATAGTGAAGTGTCTGTCTGGCTTTTTCAAAACATGGCATTCTTTTACCCATTGTTGAAATGTATGTCTGGCTTTTTGCTGGGAATGCTTTTGTATACAGTCTATGAACATAGAAGTGGATGGTCGATTATGCGGCACGACTTGTTTTTTGTATTGAGTATGCTTTCAGCTGTTGTTACGATGCATTTCGATATGTGGCACATATTAAGCGTCACCTGCTTCCCTTTTATCATTCTTTCAGCATCTTATAATGAGGGTTGGATTAAACGGATGTTCGATACAAGGGCAATGCAAAACCTTGGCAATTGGTCTTTTTCAATTTATCTGGTTCACTCTCCATTGATCAGCATGTATTTTATTTTCAAATTACAGAATGATCCGGCGTATCTCTCGCAGAGTATTTGGGTAAAAGAACAAAATCACACTGAAAACCTTGTTTTATGTATTATTATTGTCTTTGTTACTCTATGTTTATCAGCACTTAGCTGGAGATTCATAGAACTGCCGGCGAGGCGATATTTGAATAAAGTATTCGATAGTAAAATTGCATCATCGCGCGTGTATCAATGATCATATAAGACTCTACAAAAGATTTCATGAAAAAAATTATCCTGTTCTGCCTTTGTATTTTCAATATCGGATGGCTGTTAGCACAACATCCATCCGGCGAAAAAACAGTGTACAATCCGTTGGATTTTTATGTGCCATCTTTTAATCCGCCTACAGCAAATCTGTATCGTTCGGCTAACGGAAATCCAGGCCCTATGTACTGGCAGAATAATGCAGATTATCTTATACACGCAACGATCGATGAAAAAAATAAGGCCGTAAAAGGTGATGTGACCATATACTACACTAATAATAGTCCCGATAAACTCGATTACTTATGGCTTCAATTGGATCAGAATCTTTTTAAGGACTCTTCAAGGGGCACACTTACAACATCTGTAGTAGGAGCACGGTTTGATTCAAATGGTTTTGATGGGGGATTTAATATTACCGCTGCAACAATTTCCAGTAATGGGAAAATATACCCGGCTAAGCTCATCATTACTGATACCAGGATGCAGGTTCAACTGGCCAGCCCATTGTTGCCAAAAGGCGGCAAGTTGTCGTTAAAGATCGACTTCAGTTTTTCAATTCCTGAGCATGGGTCAGACAGAATGGGATGGATGCAAACCGAAAAAGGCATGATGTATGAGATTGCCCAGTGGTATCCCCGTTTGTGTGTATATGATGATGTGGAAGGATGGAACACTTTGCCGTATATGGGAGTTGGTGAATTCTACTGTGAATATGGCAATTTTGATTACTACATCACAGCGCCTGCGGCAATGATCGTATATGGTTCTGGAGATCTGCAAAACGCTGAGGAAGTATTGACCGCAGCAGAAATCCACAGACTTGCCATTGCTTCCAAATCAGATAAGACTACGATGATCATCAGTGCTGACGAGGTTGGAAAGCCGGCGATGCGCCCCACAACCAAAGGTAACCTTACATGGCATTTCAAAATGCAGCATACTAGGGATGTTGCATGGGTTGCCTCGGGTGCGCTGATGTGGGATGCTGCCAGAATAAACCTTCCTTCAGGCCGTAAAGCGATGGCTATGTCGGCTTATCCCGTAGTTAGTATGGGCGACACCGCATGGTCAAGGTCTACCGAATACCTCAAGAACAGCGTCGAATTATATTCCAGGTCATACTTTGAGTATCCATGGAATAATGCATATAGTATTGCTGGTCCGGTAAGTGGGATGGAATACCCGGGTATGACATTTAATGACTACCGCGAAAAAAATGCGGGCCTCTGGTTTTTGATCTCGCATGAGATAGGGCATAGCTGGTATCCAATGATCGTTGGTTCCAACGAAAGAAAGTATATGTGGCTCGATGAAGGCATTAATACTTTTATTAATCTTGAAGCAAACGAATCTTTCAACAAAGGCGAATATGCAAAGGACCCTTTGTTTTCGCAGAAAGATTATTTTGCCTACCTCAACGTAGATTCCCTGCCTAATCGACATTACCCTTTAATGATATTGGCGGATGCTATGGGAGAGGGTGAAGTTGAGCGCACGCAGTTTTATAGTAAAACTGCATATGGCTTAAATTTACTGCGCAGTGTGGTCGTAGGAAAAGAGAGGTTCGACTATGCTTTCAAAAAATACACGGAAGCCTGGGCTTATAAACATCCGAGTCCATACGACTTTTTCCGTTCCATGAACAACAGCGTTGGCGAAGATCTTAACTGGTTCTGGAAAGAGTGGTTTTTCACTAACTGGACAAATGATCAGGCAATCTCGTCCGTAAGGTATGTTGATAATGATGTCTCGAAAGGTTCATTGATCACCATCGAAAATCGTGGTAAAATTATTTTGCCTGCCGTAGTAAAAATTATACAGGTCAATGGCGAAGTGGCAACTGTTCAATTACCGGTCGAGGTATGGCAGCGCGGGGGAACGTGGACATTTAAATATCCTTCAAAAAGTAAAATCAATAAGTTGATTCTTGATCCGGAAAATCAGCTGCCCGACGTTGACCGAAAAAATAATGAATGGAATAACAGTAATGACTGAGTTGACCATGTTGCTAAGACATAATAACTTTATCAAAGTAATAAATTGAGTGGTATAATGTTACCAGATGGGAACAGAAATCATCGTTGCAAGTTTTAAATTGATGATGTATGACAAAGACAAATGAAAAGGAGCTAAGCACGAAACAACAAGATGAATTGCTCGCAATATTAGCAACACGTTTTGAGAAAAACATGAAGCGGCACAAAGGCCTGGAGTGGACCAAGGTTCTGACAAGGCTGAAAAGTAATAATATGAAACTATGGACGCTCAGTGAAATGGATCGAACTGGCGGAGAGCCAGATGTTATTGGGTATGATAAGAAAAAGGATGTATTTATTTTTTGTGATTGTTCAGCCGAAAGCCCCAATGGTAGAAGAAGTCTTTGTTATGACAGAGAAGCGCTGCAGGCCAGAAAAGAAAACAAGCCTAAAAATAATGCCCTGGACATGTCTACTGAGATGGGCATAGAACTCTTGTCGGAAGATGAATACCGCAGTCTTCAGGAACTCGGACCATTTGATTCGAAGACGTCAAGCTGGATTAAAACTCCTCCCCAAATCAGGCAACTCGGTGGTGCCATCTTTGCTGATTATCGGTATGGCCAGGTGTTTGTATATCACAATGGTGCAGAATCTTACTATGCAGCAAGAGGTTTTCGTGGATCGCTCTCTGTGTAGATGATTTCGAAATGCTCAACCTGAAACTACTGATGTTGCAAGACAGCCATTTGCATTTTTGCATAAATGGTTGAACGCATTTGATCTAAATCCCGAAGGCGTCTTTCCTTTTTGGATATGTCAGATTTAAATCGGGATATTTTATTTTCCTGTTCCTTCAAATTCTTAGTTGCAGATTTTGAATCTTTTGCTTCGTTATAAGACCTGTTTGCTTTCCGTTTGGCACTTTTTGCATCCTTCACAGTACCGTTTGTTGCCTTATCCGCCTGGTTGCTACTTTCAGAAGCGGCGTCTGCTGCGTCGTTACTTGCTTTGTCTGCTTTTGACTGATAGCTTGCCAGATCATTTTCAGCACGGGCAAGTTTTGTGTTTAGATCCACAATTTCAGCAGTCAGGTTTGCATACTCCTTATTGAGCTTAATGGTGTCTTCAGGTTTTTTGTATTTCTGAGAGAAGACAGTCAAAGAGGAAAATGTCAGGAATAGAATAAAAGAGATATAGAATAAATTTTTCATCATATTTAATTTTATTGAATAGACAGAAACGATAAGAGATGGCATTACATTTCCAGGGTCATCCTGAAGAGGTGGTAGCTGAATTATCGGGGATCGTTCTACAATCCGAATAGTATTAATTTAAGCTTATTCTACGTGGGAAGACGTAGAATGATGTTAAAGTTTAGCTATGGCATCAAATGATTATTTATGTCAAGTTCCCGTATCTGTTTTTTGTAGTTAGCCGGAAACAGTGCATTTTTCAGCAGCCCATCCATCTTAATCACCCTGCTTAACTTATAAAGCGGCACTACAGGAGCCAGGAAAGAGAAATCACTGAAGTGTAGTAGCTCTTTTACACGGGTAGGAACCACTAATTTTTGACCTTCAATAAGAACCCTGAAGCGAAAGCCTCCCAGGTGTTTTTTATATTGGCTAAAAAGGTCCGTGGTGTATTCAGTTTTTTCCAAGTCTTCCATTAAATGGAAATCACGTTCCGGCAGCCAATCATTGTACGAGACCGGCAGGTCTTTCAGTCCCATCCTTTGGCCAAGTCGAAAAAACACATTGTATATT
>JANMMA010000104.1:0-7888 GCA_031372815.1 Sphingobacteriales bacterium | reverse complement strand
AGCGTCCAGTTCACCGTAAGTATCGTATCCGCGTATTTTGGTGGACGCATAACCAATGCCCATGCCAATCATCAATCCACGGCTGACCATCATTCCGCTGGAAATAGCCAGTCTGGAATGTGCAAATTCGGGTATCCCTTCCCGTGAATATGCCCACTGAAACGCATGATTTTTCACGGTGAAGCCAAGCAGTGCCTGGAAATAATGCAGGTCCGTCATAAATCGCTGTTCACCATATAATCCACCCACTACATTTTTCTGTAAGGCCAGGGAAGCTGAATAAACATTATTTCCCCATAGACCAGGCTTCGGCGTAAACAACGCATCAGCGCCGGCGAGCCTGTTGCCAAGGCCGTTTTGTGCGGTCGCGTACTGCATTAAAAATATCATCCATCCCCACCAAATCAGTTTACCCATCTCATTCATTATGTCATAAAAATATTTACCGGGCTGTCAATGACCATGATGAAAAAACAGTATTTCAGGCTTTTTTTCTTTCCTACCTTTGCCGCATGGAAATTCTGGATGGCAAACTGGTATCTCAATCTGTAAAAAATGAATTGAAAGTCAGCGTGGCGCAACTTGTTGCCAGTGGCGGTAAAAAGCCACATCTGGCGGCTATTTTGGTAGGGACAAATGGTGCCAGTGAAACCTATGTAGCTTCTAAGGTCAAATCCTGTGAAGAAGTGGGTTTTACCTCTACCCTTATCAGGCTGGAGGAAACTGTTTCGGAAACGGAACTACTAAACGGCATCGAAGAACTAAACAGTGACCATGATATTGACGGAATACTGGTTCAACTCCCCCTGCCAAAGCACATATCGGAACAAAAAGTAATAGAAACAGTGTCCCCGGAAAAAGACGTCGACGGATTTCATCCTGAATCGGTAGGCAGAATGGTGCAGGGATTACCTGCCTACTTTCCCGCTACGCCTTACGGTATTTTATTACTGCTGGAATACTATAAGATAGAGACCAAAGGAAAGCACGCTGTTGTAATTGGCAGAAGTAATATTGTAGGAAGGCCGATCAGTATTTTGCTCAACCGCAATGCTTACCCGGGCAACTGTACGGTTACGGTCTGCCATTCACATACCCAAAACCTTAAGGACATTTGCCTTCAGGGAGATATCATTGTTGCGGCTTTGGGCCGTCCCGAATTTCTAAAGGCCGATATGGTTAAAAAAGGCGCAGTAGTCATTGATGTAGGTATAACAAGGGTGAAGGACGACAGCAAAAAATCAGGCTTTAGTATAAAAGGTGATGTTGATTTTGTTCCCGTTTCGGCCGTTGCCAATTATATCACTCCGGTTCCCGGAGGGGTGGGTCCTATGACCATCGCCGCGTTGCTTATGAATACCTTTAAAGCCTGCCAGTTAAAATCAAACAAACATCTTGTACACTGATCCTTTGTTAACTACAATGCAGACAATATTCCCTGTTATGGAACACTTCTATACCCTTCAGGGCGAAGGCTATCACCAGGGAAGGGCTGCTTATTTTATTCGACTTGCCGGTTGTGATGTTGGGTGTGTTTGGTGTGACGTTAAAGAAAGTTGGGAAGCCGAAAAACATCCCAGAATGACAGTAGAAGAATTGTTAACCTGTGTCAGGCAATCTCAAACCCGTGTTGTTGTTATTACAGGGGGAGAGCCACTGATGCATAATATCGAACCGCTCACCTGGGCCTTACATGAGGCTGGTTACAGGGTACACATAGAAACATCCGGCGCCTGGCCGCTGAGCGGAGAGATCGACTGGATCTGTTTATCCCCCAAGAAATTCAAGGCGCCCCTGGATTCAGTTATACCTTATGCCCACGAACTTAAGGTGGTGATTTTTAATACATCGGACTTTGCATGGGCTGAAAAATATGCTGCGCTGGTATCGGATACCTGTAAGCTTTTTTTACAACCAGAATGGGAAAAATCTGAACAGATCACACCACAGATCATCAACTACATAAAGGAAAACCCAAAATGGGAATTTTCCCTTCAAATGCATAAGTACATCCATGTTCCATAACGTCAACAGATGCACGCGAAACGGGTAAATGCTTTAACAGGACATTGTACCGCTTAAGCATTTATTACCAATACCTTTATATTGAAATAAATAGCTCTATCAAACGTTGAATGTACTGATGAGAAATTCTTTACTGTTACTGTTTAGCCTTTCCCTGTCACTGAGTGTTTTTGCACAGCGTTATAATCCGGCAAAAGTCAACAAAAAAGCCATTACCATTTACGACCTGGCACTCACCAAAGCGGAAGATGGCAGATATCCGGAAGCGATTCAAATGTTGGATCAGGCCATCGCCCTGGATAAAAAATACGTGGACGCTTATTTGTCCCGCGCAGGAATTTATGGCCAAATAAAAAATTACACCAAAGCTATTGAAAACTACGAACAGGCTTTTCTGCTGGATTCTATATATGCGCACGATTATAAACTACCCTACTCCATTAACCTGGCAGGAAAGGGCGAGTTTCAAAAAGCATTGATAGCAGTGGATGAGTTTACGCTTGATCCGTCCCTTGGTGAGGGCAGCCGTAAAGCAGCGGCATACCGCAAAAAAACGTTTCAGTTTGCCGTTGATTACACAGCCACACATCCCACCAATAATTATGTCTTTGCCCCAAAGAATATGGGCGACAGTATTAATTCAAGGGTGTCTGAATATTTTCCAAGCCTCACCATCGATGGAAAGCAGTTTGTTTTCACGCGAAGGGTAAATAATATGAATGAAGATTTTTACGAATCTGCACTCAAGAATGACGGACAGTGGACAGCTGCATCTCCCCTTCCTGGTGAAATCAATACGGAACGGAATGAAGGTGCACAAAATATTTCGGTAGATGGTAAAACACTGGTCTTCACGAGTTGCGACGCACCTGATGGCTTTGGCGGATGTGATCTTTATTTTGCCATGCTCACTAAAAAGGGATGGAGCCCGCCATTCAACATGGGCAAAGTGATCAACAGCAATGCATGGGAATCCCAGCCTTCCATAGCCCCGGATAAAAGGGCTTTATACTTTGCAGCAAGGGAAGAAGGAGGGTTTGGAGGAAGTGATATTTATGTTAGCTATGTAATGCCCGATGGTAAATGGGGCCCGCCCATGAATATGGGGCCGGATATCAATACACCCTCCGATGAAACATCACCGTTTATTCATGCTGATAACCAGACCTTATATTTTACTTCAGAAGGGCTGCCAGGATATGGTGCAGCTGATCTCTTCCTGGTAAGAAAAGACAGTACAGGTCACTGGGGTAAACCTAAAAATCTTGGCTACCCTATCAATACTATTGACCACGAAGGTACGTTGTTCATTGCCTCTGACGGCGTTACGGCTTACTATGCGAGTGACCGGTATGATACCAGGGGCGCACTGGACCTATACTCATTTGTTCTGCGCGAAGATGTAAGGCCCGTTAAAACACTATGGGTAAGGGGAAAAGTATATGATAGTAAAACCAAAGAAGGCCTGCCCAGTTCTGTTGAACTGAAAGAAATTAAAACCGGTCAGCGATCCTCAAAAGTTCAGACAGATGAGGAGGGCAATTACCTCATCACGCTTCCTGTCGGAAAAGATTATGCGTTTAACGTTAACCGTAAGGGTTACCTGATTTATTCTGAAAGTTTTCCGTTGGGAACTCAACCCTCTGATTCCATCTATCTTATCGACATTCCTTTGCAACCCATCGAAGCAAATGCAAATGTTATTCTCAAGAATATATTCTTTGATACTAAAAAATACGACCTCAAAACTGAGTCGATGGCAGAGCTTGACAATGTGGTTGACCTGCTCAAAGAGAATGCAACAATGACCATCCAGATCAACGGCTTCACTGATAATGTGGGTAAGCCATCCGATAATGTTCTCCTGTCCAACAATCGTGCTAAGTCGGTCGCCGGCTACATCGTAAGCAAAGGCATACCTGCGAACAGAATCTTATCCAAAGGTTATGGTGCTTCACGCCCGATTGCTGATAATAAGACCGATGAAGGACGGGCAAAAAACAGGAGAACGGAGTTGCAAGTCATCAGCAAATAAATCTCGCGCGGGCTAGCTTTGCTGTATGAAAACCATACAGGAAGATCTCCTATATGCTATTGCATTAACCATGGTGCCTAATGTTGGCCTCATTCAGGCAAAGATCCTGTTGGAACATTTTGGTTCGGCCAGGAACATCTTTCGTGCCGGCACAAAAGAACTTGAAAGTATACCCGGAATGGGTACCATAAGAGCGGGAAGTGTCCGCAAATTCCGTGATTTTTCAGTGGCAGAAAAGGAATTATTGTTCGTGCAAAAAGCCAAGATACGAGCCATACAGTATAACGATAATGAATACCCGAAAAGACTCCGGCATTGTGAGGATCCGCCTCTCGTGTTGTTTTATAAAGGCAATGCAGATCTTAATGCCGATAAAGTATTGAGTATCGTAGGCACAAGGCGGGAAACCGATTACGGTAAATCGGTATTGAATGAGATTATGGAAGGACTATCAGGATCAGGCTTGTTAATACTCAGTGGTCTGGCATATGGAATTGATGCCATAGCCCATCGAACTGCGTTGAAAAACGGCTTGCCCACTGTTGGCGTGCTGGCCCATGGCCTTGATCGTATCTATCCGCCACTTCACCAGCCGCTGGCGAGGGAAATGCTTCAGCAGGGTGGACTGATCACAGATTTTATCAGTGGATCGAAACCAGATAAACAGAATTTCCCCAAGCGAAACAGGATCGTTGCAGGTATGGCAGACGCCCTCCTTGTTGTTGAATCAGGCCTTACTGGCGGAAGCATGATTACGGTGACCATGGCGGCAGGATACAACCGGGACGTATTTGCTATACCCGGACGGATACACGATCACAAAAGTGAAGGGTGCAATATGCTGATACGTGATAATAAAGCAGGATTGGTGCACTCTGCAGGGGATATTTTGCAGCACATGAACTGGACCATAAAACCCGCAGCAAAAAAAATACAGACGGAGATTTTTTATGCTTTTAGTGAGGATGAGGAGAAAATTTACACGCTGTTGAGGGACCATGGAAATATGCATATTGATATGCTGATGCAATACAGTGCTATCAGTCTATCTGCTTTTTCCTCGGCATTGCTAAAACTGGAAATGGAAAACCTGATCGTAGCATTTCCTGGAAGGATGTTTGGAGTTCCGGGTTTGGAGGCATAGTAGTGGGACAGCATCTGCGGCATTAAAAGCCAGAAATATTTGTGTCATCGAAGCAGCCGTCAAAATTTGCTTCGTATATAGTCGAGACCCTATCTTTGCACATGGCAACAAGAATTCCCGCTCCCCAAGACAAGTATCCCAACAAATTTTTCGGTGAAGGTCTGACGTTTGATGATGTACTACTGGTTCCCGCCTTTTCAGCAGTATTACCAAGGGAAGTAAACATTTCCTCCAGGCTTACGAAAAACATCACCCTCAATATCCCCTTTGCTTCAGCAGCAATGGATACGGTTACAGAAGCACAGCTTGCAATTGCCCTGGCAAGGGAAGGAGGCATTGGGATACTGCACAAGAACATGTCGATCGAACGGCAGGTAGAACAGGTGCGCAAAGTAAAAAGAAGTGAAAGCGGGTTGATCATCGACCCCGTTACCCTCAGGGAGGACGCCACTATTGGCGACGCACTAAAACTCATGAAGGAAAATAAGATCGGGGGCATTCCGATCGTTAGCGGAAATAATACATTAGTAGGCATTCTCACAAACCGTGACCTTAGGTTTGAAAGAAGTCCGTCTAAGAAAGTGAGTGAAGTAATGACGAAAGAAAACCTCATTACAGCACCTGAAGGGACGGATATGAAAAAAGCAGAGAAGATCCTCCAGAAATATAAAATCGAAAAGCTTCCTGTGATCAACAAAGCTGGAAAACTGATCGGTTTAATTACCTACCGGGATATGTTACAATTACATAGTTTCCCAAATGCAGTGAAAGATAGTTTCGGAAGATTACTGGTGGGTGCGGCACTAGGTATCACTTCGGATATGCTTGACCGTGCGGCTGCACTTCAGCAGATAGGTGTAGATGTTGTGTGCCTCGATAGTGCACACGGTCATACCAGGGGTGTAATTCAAGCATTGAAATCCGTAAAGAAATCCTTTCCCAAACTTGACGTTATTGCAGGTAACGTTGGTACAGGTGCAGGCGCAAAGGCATTGGCTGATGCAGGGGCAGATGGCGTGAAAGTGGGTATTGGACCAGGCTCCATATGCACCACCAGGATTGTTGCTGGTTCCGGAGTTCCGCAGATCACGGCAATTATGGAAGCGTTTGCTGCATTAAAAAAACAACATGTTCCTATTATTGCTGATGGAGGAATACGATATACGGGGGATGTGGTTAAAGCTCTTGCGGCTGGCGCCGGGACGGTGATGATGGGTTCTGTATTTGCAGGCGTGGAGGAAAGTCCGGCGAAGCCACGCGGCCTGTGATGCAAGGCCCAACGGCTGTCGTCCCAGGTCGTACGTGGAGATGAGCAGAGCCCGCATGTTCCTCATTATTCCACGTGATCCTTGCGCCTGTCGTTCGCCGCCATCTGTAACGTGTTCCGCTTGAAGTTCGGGAAAGCGCGAGACGCCGTCGCGCTCGCAAAGGAAGGGGTCGCCATCCAGAAAGGGGCACTAACTCGCCATCAAAGAGTTTCAGACTGAATCAGCGGGCACGTACTTTCGCTGATTGATCGCACGAACGGGCCCTTCATTGGGCCGCGGATGGCCGATCAGGCCGTCGATCGAGAATTGGAATACTACGGGGTCCGGGGATTCATCCACCAACGCCACCGTGCGCGATCAGGCTGCGGGTTTCTCTGCAGCCTGCGGGGTCACCGGCACCAGCAGGTCCGGCATCGGTCGGGCCGCGAACATCTTCTGCAGTAGCGAGAAGCCGACCCCCCCAAGCTTGGTCGCGCGGGACGCGCGGGCGCTGTCGGTCGACAGCCCGGTGTTGCCGAACGCCTGGAGCATGACCTTCGACGCCACCACGAACGCGACACGGTTCCTGAACGCCTTCAAGATGTCGGACCGCTGCCAGGACGCTCTGAGGCTGTAGAAGTTGTTCCAGACGGTCTGGGTTCCCTGTCGGATCTGCTCACCCGACATCACCGGGTGCGGCGTCAGCAGCTTTGGCCGCTTCGCCTGCGGAATCAGCCAGTGACGCGACACCGGGATGCCGTCGACCGTCGGCATGTCGTCGCCCATTTCGCGCTCCCACCGTTCAAAGTCCAGTGTTCCCGGGAACGGCGTCAGCGTCACGAACTGCGCAAAGGTGATACCGGCCCGCTTGGCCAGTTCGGCGGTCGCGTCGAAGGTGTCGGGACGGTCGCTGGGCAGACCGAAAATGAACGAGCCAAGAATGTAGACGCCGTGTTTCCGGAACGTCTGAAGGCGCTCCACGAGCGCCTCACCCGCAAGGTTGAAGTCCTTGTAGACGTCCTTCAATCCTTCCGGGGTGACCGCCTCGATGCCGACGAGGGCGCCTCTGATGCGCGCCGCCCTCATCGCGTCGAGGAACTCCGGATCCTCGGCGGACTCCATGGTGATCTGGGTGAAGAAATTCAGATCGCTCGGGAGCTGCGCCATCAGGGCCATCAGCTCAAACCGCTCGTCGCGAAGCGCCTTGAGCTCGTTGTACCTGGTCTTGTCCTCGCGCCGGGCGGCCATCTTGAGGTCATCGAGGGTGACCGGGTAGAAGTTGTCGTCGGCCAGGGCGATGAACCGGAAGCCCATCCGCCGAAGTTCGACGATCTCTTCGATGACCGGGTTGACCTCGCGCTGACGAGGCTTCTGGCCATCGGTGCGCCACACCGAGCAGAACGAGCAGTGCTTGGGACATCCGCGCACCGTCTGCAC
>JANMMA010000485.1:0-2339 GCA_031372815.1 Sphingobacteriales bacterium | reverse complement strand
GCAGGCGTGCATTGGTTGATGAGATAGCGAACGCCGATCCAAAAGGTTGGAAAAACGACGTTAGCCCACCTTTCAAAAATCCTACCGATGCAGTGATATATGAATTGCATGTAAGGGATGCCAGCATTAATGCAAATTCAGGCATACGGCATAAAGGCAAATTTATTGGTCTTGCAGAATCAGGTACCAAAAATTCCAATGGCCTGATGACTGGTCTGGACCATCTCAGGGAACTTGGGGTCACCCATATCCACCTCCTTCCCAGTTACGATTTTTATACCATTGATGAGACCCGGCCTGAGAAGGCTCAGTATAACTGGGGATATGATCCACTGAACTATAATGTTCCGGAAGGATCTTATTCCACCAATGCAAGGGACGGACTCGCCAGGGTAAGGGAATTCAAGGAACTGATCCAAAGCCTTCACAAGAATAATCTTCGGGTGATCATGGACGTTGTATACAACCATACCATGCTTACAGATGACTCCTGGTTCAACCAGATCGTACCAGGATACTATTATCGGCAGAACAAAGACGGCTCATTTTCCAATGCCACTGCCTGCAATAATGAAACAGCAAGCGAAAGGCCGATGGTTAGAAAATATATTCTTGAGTCGGTAAAATACTGGCTCACGGAATATCATGTAGATGGTTTCAGGTTCGACCTGATGGGTGTCCATGATATTGAAACCATGAATATCATTGCAAAGGAACTCAGGGCCATCAAACCAGATATTCTATTGTATGGCGAAGGGTGGACAGCAGGCGCTTCACCGCTCCCTGAAGAACTACGGGCGCTGAAAAAAAATGCTTCAAAACTGGATAACATTGCGGTATTCAGTGATGACATCAGGGATGGCATAAAGGGATCTGTTTTTAAAGCAGAGGACCGTGGTTTTGCCAGCGGAAAAAAAGGCATGGAAGAATCGGTAAAGTTTGGCATTGTTGCAGCCACCAGACATCCACAGGTTAAATACGATTCGGTTAATTATTCCAAGACCCCATATGCCAGTTCCCCTTACCAGGTAGTCACTTATTGTGAATGCCATGATAACAATGTACTGATCGATAAATTAAGATTGTCGTGCCCCAATGCTTCTGAAAAGCAACTTCGCGATATGCAGAAACTGGCGCTTAGCATTGTACTCACTTCCCAGGGAATTTCTTTCCTGCACGCTGGTACCGAATTTTTGCGCAGTAAAAATGGCGTAGAAAATTCTTATGAATCCGGAGATAGTATTAACGCCATCGACTGGGACCTTAAAACTAAAAACAAGGATGTATTTGACTATGTGAAAGGACTTATTTCCATGAGGAAGTCGCACCCGGCTTTCAGAATGACATCGGCCGACGACATCACTAAAAATATAAACTTCCTGCATTCTTCGGGTAGCCTTATCAGCTATACCATCAATGGCAAATCGGTAAAAGATAAATGGTCAACTGTTTTTGTTGCTTTCAATGGTAGTGACCACGAACAAAAGCTGGTAGTTCCCAGGGGCAAATGGAAAACTGCCATTGTTAACAGCCTTGCTTCAGGTACCAAAACGGTACCCGGAAAGATCGCCCCATTTTCTGCCACGATATTGTATATAGATTAAGTGTGGATGCTGATTTGTTAATCCTTCGCAGCAATCAGATAGATACCTAAACGGAGTTATCTTTGCAGCCCAAAGAATATTATTATGGATAAGCGCGATGTATATATTGTTTCTGCAGTAAGGACGCCGATGGGCAGTTTCGGTGGTGCACTGAAAGATTTTTCTGCTCCTAAATTAGGCGCAATAGCCATAAAAAGCGCGGTGGAAAGGGCCGGAATTACGGTAGAGCAGGTGCAGGAAGTATACATGGGTGCCGTTATCCAGGCCAACATGGGACAGGCACCGGCACGACAGGCGTCAAAATTTGCCGGGATACCCGACAGTGTTCCGTGTACCACAATAAACAAAGTTTGTGCAAGCGGAATGAAAGCGATAATGATGGGTGCCCAGTCCATTATGTTGGGTGACCAGGACGTTATCGTTGCCGGTGGGATGGAAAGCATGAGCAATGTGCCATTCTATGTGGACAGCATGCGGTGGGGAAATAAATTTGGTAATTCTTCACTGATTGATGGCCTCTCAAAAGACGGTCTGACCGATGTATATAATGGTGATGCAATGGGCATGGCAGCAGAACTGTGTGCGCGGGAATGTGGGATCAGCAGGGCAGACCAGGATGCATTCGCTGTAGAAAGTTATAAAAGGTCGCAGAAAGCCTGGGAAGACGGCATCTTCCAAAATGAAATAGTTTCTGTTCCTATCCCGCAACGCAATGGTGAGCCGGTATTATTTAGC
>JANMMA010000460.1:0-9195 GCA_031372815.1 Sphingobacteriales bacterium | reverse complement strand
CCACAGTAACGGGAAGGTTGCGTACGTGTTACGCACCCGTTTGCCGGTCGCCAGCGATTGTATTGCTACAACCCTGCTGCCCCACGACTTGCATGTATTAAGCCTGCCGCTAGCGTTCATCCTGAGCCAGGATCAAACTCTCCATTGTAAATGTTTGTAGAATTGCAACGATCTCTCGTCCAATCCAATGTATTCGCGACTCGCCTTACTTCTGTATGTTATTACAAAATGTTATTGCTTCCCAACTTTCAAAGAACTTTTCAGCTTGTTTCGCCGCCCATTTTTTAATTGGGAGTGCAAAGGTAGCCGTTATTTTTATTCTAGCAAATTTATCTTCTGATTTAGCAGAAGAAATCTTCCTGCCGGACTAAAATTTTTGTGTTTGCTTTTTCTAAGAACTATCCGCCTTTTCGTAGCGGGTTGCAAATATAGTACTCGATTACAATTCAATCCAAATAATTATCGCGAAGATATTCACATCCATGTTGTCAATTTTGTGTGCATACTCCGCCCACATTGCTGAAACCCTCTGTTATCAATGCTTTCAGCATTATGTATCAATTCTGTGGAACTCACTATAACGACAGCTTTTTTTATTCATCGATCCCTGACACGCTACAAGATTTCCTTCCGTTGCACGTATTATTCGCGTGTGTTATCGATGTCAATTATTCCTGCTCAAAATAACCTGGCGGATAATTAACGCCGCAAAGAAAAAGTCCATGAGAAGGAGGCGTGAAATCAGCATACATGCAGTCCCTTTTTTCAACGATGGTCCGGAAGTCACTGTCGTCTATTTTACCCCTGCCCGCCTGCAGCATGGTACCCACCAATCCCTTAACCATTCCCCGAAGGAAGCGGTTCGATCGCACCCGGTAAACCATCCCCGTGTCTTCCTCACTCCAGCAGGAGGCTTCTATATTGCACCTGAAGGTCTTTACCTGGGTATTACGTTTGGAGAAAGACGTGAAGTCTTCATATTCTGTTACCATAGACGCAACCCTGTTAAGCATCTCCCTGTTTAGCGGAAAAGGATAAAACCAGGCACGGTCATGCAGAAAAGGATCTTTTTTGTTGCACAGATAATAGGCATACTCACGGCTTACGGCGTCAAATCTGCAGTGTGCATCTTCTTTTACCCGGCAAAGCGATACCACCGCAATGTCGCGTGGCAATAGAGCATTGAGGTTATAGATGGATTTTTCCGTGACCGACTTGTCCCAGTCGAAATGAAAATAATTCTGCAACGCATGAACGCCGGCATCGGTCCTGCTGGATCCCGTTAGTTCAATGTTCCGCCTAAAATAGACCGTCATGGCATCTTCCAACACCGATTGAACGGTCACTGCATTATGCTGTCCCTGGAATCCACTGTAAGCTGTTCCCTTATACTTTACTTCCAGGAAATATCTGGCCATCCGTGCTATTTGATAAGCGCCTTGAAGCGATCAATATAATAGGTATCATTCAATAATCGCTCAAGCAGACCGTAATTGGCAGGATCATATACATAAGGATAGGCCGCATCAAAGAGTTTATAACGGCTTTTGTCGGTCGTAAATACATAACTAAGGTTCTGCAGCCGTTCTGTACTGTAGCACCTTGTTTTAATGTCCCTGACAGCCGCTGCGATCATAGCGTCCTCATCAGCCATCATGATCATCTTCTTTCTCATGGCTACCATATCCTTCTCGGTTGCCATTCGCTTGCAGTCGACACGGGTTTCCCGTTTGCCGGCCAACAATGAATCGGTTTTCACTTCGGAAGCAGATCCTTTAGTTACTGCGTTATCTTTTGCAGTCTTAGCAGGCCGACTTTCTTTTCCTTTTTTATTGATGGATGGCTTATTTTCTGCCTCCAGGCTGATCACCTGCTTATTTTGCAAACTATCAGACACTGCAATATTTTCATTTTCGGCTATACTCAACCGTATGGTATCAGAATATCCGGGCTGATGGTCTATATAGATCATTACCCACTCACCATCACGCTCATATTCACTATACTTCACCACACGGCTGTTTTTTGCCGATGGTAATGGTTCCTTTGCTGTTGCATTATTCCCGGAGGTCTGCACCTGCGGTGTCGGTAAGACGGCCGCCACATTAGTTGTCTGGTTTACGGTGATGTCTTTAGGATCAGCAGTTGTTGAAACGGATGCTTCTTTTTGTTTGGCAGATGGCTCTGCTGTTTTTACCACAGCGGTTTCCCTGGTTTTGTCGGCAGGTCGTTTATTAAATTTCTTAAAAAGTCCGGTGGACCTTGTTGAAGTTGAATCTGATTTTGCTCTGTTGACTCTAGCTGTCCCTGTTTTTGCAGGTTCAACTTTTGTTGATTCAATTTTTACGGATGTAGCATTACCTGATTCCACTTTTGTAGATGCTATATTTGTAGTGTCCGAATGTTCAGATGCTGACTTTGCCTTTTGTGTATTCAAAGGGTCAGTCTTTGCTGTTTCAACTTTAGTTGTTTCTGTCTTTGGGGGTTCTGCTTTCGCTGTTTCTGTTGTCACCGTATCAGCCTTTGCTGTTTCAACTTTAGTTGTTTCTGTGTTTGGGGGTTCTGTTTTCGCCGTTTCCGTTTTTGCCGGATCAGATTTAACCACTTCAAGTTTTGCCGTCTCTGTATTAACAGCGGGCTCAGCGGGTCTTGTATCTGGCTTCAGCGCTACCGACATGGCCGGCTCCCGATAGACAAGGCTGGTCTCTCTTATCCTGGGATCATCCACTGCGGAGGCCAGGATCACTGAAAACGGATCGTTGGTAAGCGGACTGAAATCATTGCCCGAGGTTTCTTTTTTGGGCTCTATCATTTTGCCCATGATTACCTCAAGGGATTGAAGATCGAACAGTCCCCAGCCTTTTTCATTGAAATTTTTCAACGAAAATCCCCGGTCTTTATTCAGTATGTCAACCGTGAATTCATATTCCGGGAACTCGTTTTTTGGAAATCCGATCAGCAACTGCTGTTGTCCGGGCGCTATTTTGGGAAGAATAACAAATCCGGATACCGAAGAAGATATAACGTCACTGCCTTTCCGGATATAAAAATTCTGCTGGTTATCACCTTGTATATAGATGTAATGGTGATGTTGCGCAGCACCCCATAACGAGGCAATCATAAAAAGTAAAAAAATCCGGAATCGCATAATCAAATCTAACCCAAATGGCGCTATTTGAGGTGTTCCTGCAAGAATTTAGGATTGCACTAAGATAAACGCTGGCAAAACGACCAGCTGTTACCAACTGCTACCAACTCTACCTGCGGCTATCAATTGCTACCAGCTGCCACCGGCACCACCTCCGCCAAAACCACCGCCGCCAAAACCGCCAAAGCCTCCGCCGCCGCTACCACCGCCACCAAATCCGCCACCACCGCCGCCACCGGTAGGGAACCACCATACACTGGGTCCACGGAAATTTCGGTAACCTCTTCTGCTCATAAAAGACCCGCCACCGCCTCCGCCGATATTAGACATGATCGCGATGAATACGATGATGGCGATAATCACAAACAGTAAAGGCACTTTTTTCTTTCTCCCCCGGTCGCCGTATCCAGCAGGCGCTTTGTATTCGCCCTGGGCTGCCTGAATCAGGGCATCTGTGCCGGCATTGATACCACCATAGAAATCATTCCCCTTGAAATTAGGCACAACGATTTGTTCGATGATCTGCTTGGCAATAATATCAGGTATGGCTCCTTCCAGTCCGTAACCAGGCGCGATGAATACTTTACGGTCGTCTTTAGCGATGAGAAAAACAACACCGTTGTTGAAGTCTTTATTTCCCACACCCCACTTCCGCCCCAGTGCAAAAGCAAACTCAGCAATGTCGTAGTCACCCGTAGAAGAAACAATTACCACCACAATCTGGTTCGAGGTACTATCGTCATAAGCCACCAGTTTGGATTCAAGGGCTGATTGCTGATCACGTGTAAGCGTTCCCGTTAGATCCACAACCAGCTTTGGAGGATTGGGTGCATCAGGAACAGCCTTTTCTATTTGCGCAGTAGCAATAAGGGAGACGAAGAAAAATATAGGTAGTAGTAGTCTTTTCATTAATGTCCGAATACAATGTCATCGGGCAGCTCATTCTTGTCAGAACGATCGTAAGGAAAATGTATATAAAGGGCATTACCGATATCATTGATAATATGGATAATGCCCTCTGCAAAATGTTCACTGTTAAAAGCAGAAAGTATTTTGGCTACTTCGTCATTCCAAAATCCGGCCCCCAGTTTCAGATGGATACCTTCATCACCGAAAATGGCCAGTTGCTTGTCTTTTGCGGCAATGTATATGATCACCCCGTTACGGTGCTCCGTTTTTTCCATTTCAAGAACATTAAAGACTTCGATGGCCCTGTCTACGGGATCCACAAACCTGCACCTGCTCTCCACAAATACCCTGATTTCCCCACTGGTTCGCATTTCCTGTGCTCGTATAGCCTCAACAATCTTTGCTTTTTCCGGTTCGGAAAAAAACTGGACAGTTTTCCTGAATGAGAATAACCCCAAAATATTATTTATTAAAATCAACAGTGGGCGCCTTGTCTGCACCGGCATCTGAGGCAAAATATCCTTTTTCCTTAAAGTTGAAGATTCCCGCAAAAATGTTGTTGGGGAACGACTTCACCGTTGTATTGAATGTTTGTACCGAAGTATTGAAATCATTCCGGGAAACTTTAATCCGGTTTTCAGTTCCTTCAAGCTGGGCCTGTAGGTTCTGGTAATTGGCATTGGCTTTCAAGTCCGGATAGCGCTCAATGGTAACGAGTAGCCTGCTGAGTGAGCTCGACAATTCCCCCTGGGCCTGTTGAAACTTGGCGATATTTTCCGGTGTCAGGTTTGCCGGATCGATGGTTGTCTGGGTAGCCTTGGCACGCGCTTCAATCACTTTGGTCAGGGTTTCCTGCTCAAAATTCGCAGCACCTTTCACGGTGTTCACAAGGTTGGGAATAAGGTCAGAACGGCGTTGATATTCACTTTGAACATTACCCCATTTGCCTTTTACATTCTGGTCCTGGCTCACCATGGTATTGTAACCGCTGCAGCCGCATCCTCCGAGTAATAGTATTGCAAGAATAACGACAATGAGTCCGACATTTTTCATGATAACTTGTTTTGTTTAATTTGACTAAGATAATGATAGTATAGTTTACGTTAGCACGACTTTGTTCAATCTCCTTCTCCGGTCTCCCCACACTAGTCTTTAGCGTCCTTGATAGCTGCTATTCCGGGTAAAGACTTTCCTTCAAAATATTCCAGCATAGCGCCTCCTCCTGTGGATACATAACTCACTTTGTCTGCGTATCCGAACTGGTTCACTGCCGATACACTGTCACCACCGCCAACCAGCGTAAATGCGCCATTTGCGGTTGCCTCAGCAATGGCCTTGGCAATGGCTTTGGTACCATGCTGAAATTTTTCCATTTCAAAAACACCCATCGGCCCGTTCCACAAGATTACTTTCGAATGATGTATAACATTGGCAAATTGGTTGCAAGCATTGGGACCTATATCTAACCCCATCCATCCCGAAGGGATATGATTGCTGGGCGCAGCAGATGTTTCAGCGTGCGCATCGAACTTATCGGCAATAACAGAATCAGGAGGTAGATGTATGTTTACATTTTTTTTACTTGCCTTCTCCATCAGGCTGGCAGCAGTTTCCAGGCGATCCTCTTCACAGAGGGAGTTGCCGATACTTCCCCCTTGTGCTTTCATGAACGTGTATGCCATGCCTCCGCCAATGATAATATCAGTTGCCCTGTCGAGCAGGTTTTCAATGATCAGGATTTTGTCAGAAACTTTTGCACCGCCAATAATGGCCGTGAAAGGTTTTTCCTTACTGTGCAACACAGTCTCAGCACTGGCTACTTCAGATTCCATCAGCAGGCCGAACATCTTTTTGCCTGTAGGGAAAAAATCAGCAATAACAGCCGTAGAAGCGTGTGCCCTGTGAGCGGTGCCGAAAGCATCGTTGATATAAACATCACCAAGCTTGCTTAATTTTTCCGCAAAACTTTTGTCGCCTTTTTCTTCTTCTTTATAGAACCTGAGATTTTCCAACAATAATACTTCACCGCTTTTTAATGCAGATGCTTTTTGAATAGCATCCGTCCCGATACAATCATCGGCAAATAATACGGTTCGTCCTGCAAGCAATTCCTTCAAGTGCGGTAGTATATGCTTCAGGGAATATTTTTCTGTGGGGCCATCTTTGGGTCGTCCAAAATGGCTCATCAGTATAACGCTACCCCCATCATTCAGAATCTTTTCAATGGTAGGTATGGCCGACGTCATCCTCGTATCGTCAGTAATCACATACTGATCATTAAGGGGAACATTGAAATCTACCCTGACGAGTGCTTTTTGCGAAGCAAAATGATAATCAGCAAATGCAGACATAGTAAAGGTTTAAATAAAAAACCGCCAATCCGAAAACAGGTCGGTTACAATCTGTTTTCATGAGTAGCGGCTTTATGTAAAATAATTATCCTATTTAGAAATCAGTCTTGCGAAATAGTTAACCGTGCGCACCAGCTGACTTACATAGCTCATTTCATTATCGTACCAGCTAACCGTTTTCACCAGTTGTACGTCTCCCACGTGTAGCACTTTGGTTTGCGTAGCATCAAATAGAGAACCGAAATTCATGCCGATGATGTCACTGCTCACGATCTCGTCTTCTGTATAACCGTAGCTTTCATTAGAAGCAGCCTTCATGGCAGCATTGACTTCGTCGACAGTAACTTTCTTACCAAGCACTGTAGTCAGTTCGGTAAGTGAACCTGTAAGCGTGGGTACACGCTGTGCCGTGCCATCAAGTTTGCCTTTCAGTTGCGGTAATACCACGCCAATCGCTTTGGCAGCACCGGTACTGTTGGGAACAATATTCTGCGCAGCGGCCCTGGCCCTTCTGAGGTCACCTTTTGGATGCGGCGAATCCTGTGTGTTCTGGTCGTTCGTGTACGCGTGAATGGTAGTCATCAGTCCACCCAGGATACCATATTTATCGTCGAGTACCTTAGCCATGGGTGCAAGGCAGTTAGTGGTACATGAAGCACAACTAATCACGGTTTCAGAGCCGTCGAGCACATCATGATTAACGTTGAAGACGATGGTCTTCATTTCACCGGTACCCGGTGCTGATATCACCACTTTGCGTGCACCGGCAGTAATGTGTGCAGAAGCTTTTTCCTTATCGGTAAAAAAACCTGTGCATTCCAGTACAACATCTACCTGGTGTGTGCCCCATGGAATCTGAGCGGGATCTTTCTGTGCGTATATGCGTACCTCCTCGTTATTAACTTTAATGGCATTTTCTGATGCCGTTACATCAGCATTGAACCGGCCCTGGGCTGTGTCATACTTTAGCAGGTGAGCTAGCACTTTAGGGCTTGTGAGGTCGTTGATGGCCACTACCTCGATGCCTTCCATATTGTAGATCTGCCGATAAACCAGGCGGCCGATCCTGCCAAATCCATTGATGGCAACTTTAACTGTACTCATTGAAATGTTGATTTTGTTTTGAAATTCGGAGGCTGAAGGTACGTATAGATTACGGATTGCGAATTACGAATTGCGGATTATCGGGATTAGCTGCTTTTTGAAAAATATTTTGGATGGGGTTACCGGTGGCTTTATCTTTGCACTCCTTAATTAAAAACGGCCCGTTGGTCAAGGGGTTAAGACATCTCCCTTTCACGGAGGAATCACGAGTTCGAATCTCGTACGGGCTACAAAGAGGACAACAAATATGGTTGTCCTCTTTTTTTATATCTATCAGTATGTCACTTTATATCAACCGTGAATCTTCACTACATTGCCACTATAATTAATGACTAATTTAATACCGCATCATGGATCAAAAACTGGAAGTCCGAAATAGCGTACACATCAATGCACCTGTTGCAATGGTATGGGATGCACTGGTAAATCCTGTGCAGACCAGGATATACATGTTTGGTTGCGAAACTGTGTCTGAATGGATACCAGGAAGCCCACTATTATGGCAGGCTGAGTATGAAGGAAAAAATATGGTATTTGTCAAGGGCAACATAATCGCTATAGAACCTGGTAAACTTTTGGTGTATACTGTCACGGATCCTAACGCATCATGGGAAGACATTCCAGAAAATTATCTCACGGTGAGCTATCATTTAGTGGCCGAAAACGAAGGTTGTTTTTTGACCGTTGTACAGGAGGGGTTTGAGCATGCGGCCGAAGGACAGAGAAGATACGAGGAAGTCAGTAATCACGGAGATGGATGGAACCCAATTCTTATCCAGATAAAGAAACTGGTAGAGGAAGAATATATTCAGTCATTACAATGATCAAAGTCATCCCTTTGGCAGTGTTATTGAATTAACTTGTATTTTCTAAACTTATGTTATGGAAAACTTCCTGATACCGGTCGACTTTTCCGATGCCTCCGCTGCTGCCCTGAGATATGCCTTTGAACTTAACAAACATTATTTTGCCAAACTGCATGTACTGCACATTTTTGACGTTCCATTTGTTGCCGCATCAGAATCGGATGCAGGCTACTTACAATATGAGTCCCTGAAAAAATCTTTCGAAGAAGAAACCTGGAACTTTATCCATGCCAATAAAGGCGAATATCATTACGACATGGAGGTTGCCGTCACTTCCGGAGGTCATTATCAGAGTATAGTTAATTATGCAAAGGATAATAAAATACAGCTCATATTACTTGGAAATAAAGGAAAAGGTGGATTCCGCAAGTGGTTTTTTGGAAGTGTTACAACCTACCTGCTCCGGCATACAACCTTTCCTGTGATAGCCGTTCCCGCAACATATACCTATAAAAACCTCGGTCGAATAGTGGTATGCACAGACCTGAGTGAACCGCTAACGGACAGCCATTGTACTACGTTACAATCATTGGCGGAAAAGAACAGTGCCGAATTAGTTTTCCTGCATGTCCAGGATAAAATTGAAGTGTCATTGCCGGCCGACAATCTCCCTATAAATAAAATTCGAAACCAGTTTAGTGTTACGCCTCTCACGGTTCCATTTGAACATTCGATAGGAGTTTCTGTCAACAAATATCTGGAGAGCAACGGAGGAGACCTGGTGGTAATACTACCTCACTATCATACATGGCTTGATAACATGTTGCTGGGAAGTGAAACATCTGCCTTAACCAGATTGATCAAAGCTCCGGTAATG
>JANMMA010000452.1:0-9387 GCA_031372815.1 Sphingobacteriales bacterium | reverse complement strand
TGGTGTGAAAAGAAAGGCCAGTGCAGCGGACACTTTCTGCCTCGTTCCGCCAGAGAGCGTCCGCATTCTCTTTTGTCTTATGGCATCTAATTCAAATACGTTGTATAATTCCTCATCGTGGTTCCTTCGCCCGTCCTGCCTGATGTCTTTCATCATACTGAAAAGCTGACCTACACTCATGTTGTCAGGGTAGCGCCCGATCTGTGGCATATAACCGATATGTTCGCGATATGTCCAGTTTTTAGTTATGTTTTCCTGGTTAAATGTTATGAAACCACTATCCGGTATCACCATACCCAGAATGCATTTAATGAGTGTGGTTTTTCCTGACCCGTTTGCACCTATCAGAGAAATACACTGACCTTTATTACACGTAATACTAACATCCCTGAGTACACTAAGCTTTCCAAATTTCTTACTCACATTACTGGCAATAATCATGACAATGGTTTTAGTGGCAATGGCTTCATCCTTGGTTTTTCGTCTTTCAGGTCTTCCGGTGTAAGGCTTGGTATTACCCGTTCAGCTTTATCCATCAGTGTAGACATAAAACTTCTTAATAATATGAGGCTGGCAGGATTTCTTTCTACCAGCATTGAGTACATACTCACCGGACGGTAGGGTATATCACCGGTACCATCCCTTTTAAGGTCATAGCCTTCATACTTGTCCCAGAAATTTCCTTCGAAATGGTTGAGTTGTAGAGAGCCATTGGTGGCAATATCAAAACTGTTGCCGGAAAAGTTATTGCCTGCGATAACATCATCTGTACAACTTGCCTGGATCTTTATTGCCCAGCCATTTTGCCGAAAGGTATTTGCCGTGATGTAGATACGATTGCTGCCTTCCATATATATGGATGCTGTATTGCGTTCAAAGTAGTTTCCTTTCACTTCGCTGTCGGTAATGTCTTTCATAAGTATTCCATAAGCTGCGGCTCCCCAGTTGTCGGAGAACCTGTTTTCTAACATGTGAACATTATGACTATACATAACGGCAATACCCGCACCATTATCCCGAAAAATATTCCGGGTAAAATAGTTATTGTGTGAAAACATAAAGTGTAAGCCATATCGTGCATTTCGCTGACTGATATTTCCAGATATCACCGAGGCGGTCACAAACTCAAAATATATACCGTCCCTATGGCCACTGATCTGATTGTTAAGGATCATCATATGATCGCTTTTCCAGCAATGGATGCCATTAGCCGATGTTGTTTCGTTAATGGCGTTGGAGGCGAACCTGTTATTGTAAATGGTGGTGTAGTAGGCATTCTGACAATAAATGCCGAAAAAATTCCGGTCAAAAACATTGTTCCTGATCAGGATATGGCCGTGCTGCAATATGCGTAAAGCGGCAATATCTTCATAGCCTGATTTCCCGGAGTTTCTAAAAATAAACCCTTCGATGATTACGAAATCAGCGGATATTGTCATGATCTCATAGGCAGTCTCACCGTCAAGAACAGGTGAACCTATGCCGATGAGAAATATTGATTTGTTTACTTCTATATTCCCCTCTTTATATACTCCGGACGATACTACAACAGAATCCCCATTCTTAGCCAAACCAATGGCCCGTGAAAATGGTTTGTTACTCCCGGGCTTAACCAGAATGGTGTTGGCAGTGATCATCTGGACGAGCCAACAACAGCATAACGTCAAAGTAAATCGGATACTCATTGTTGTATTTGTTCCCAGGTTACTACCTGGCCGGACCGATCCTTATTAAAATTGTTAAGCTTCTCTTTATTAGTGAATGCGGCAACATTACCTCCCATTGGGGAATGGAGTGTTTCGTCTTTTAGAAGTACCGCTTCCTGAAACGAAATAAAATTATTGGGGCTGGTAAAATCAGTGAACCAGAGTTTGTCGATATCACCCTGACCCAGTTTTCCAGACTTGCTGAAAGAGGTTAAACAATGCACGTCATCGAACTTATACAGCTTACCCTTTTTTGTTAATAGTTCACTGCTAAATTTTTTGTCAGCTATGGTCATTTTGCAGAAGTCGCACGCATCAACACCTGTTCTGATAGGTTCAGGGCCGGAAACACACGCGGTCATGGTAAACACTACCAGGGTTGTTGCGGAAGCTTTTTTAAGTATAGAGAGTTTTTTAATGTCCACAACATGTCGGAGTTCGACAACCAGGGCCACGATAAGTATAATGGCCACACCAATAAAAATCCATCCCCCAAGATCCGGAATAGAATAGGCCCCGAAATTCAGCAATTTTTTATACCCAATAAGTGGTGGTTGATAATACATGCCAGGAACCTGTATGGCTGCGGAATGATCAAGGTTATGGCCGTAGTTGTATTCCCACCTGTAAAAGTCGAACATTGCGGTAATGCCAAACAGCGTAAAAAACGCCATCCAGGCCATGAAAAACCATCTGCGGTTAATGATTAGCGTTAGTATTCCGAAGAATGCTATAGTGCCGATAAGCCATGGTAAAATGACAAATTCAAAAAAGTCTTCCGTATGTAACGTGCGCATCCCAATATAATGATTCAGTCCGTTGATAACATCTACGTTACCACCGATTTTGTCGGGATATATTTTCAATATTAACCCTTCAGGATATTGCGGTGCAGTTAATTCTATTTTCCACAGGGGTGTGAAAATAGAAATGAATAATGCCACTGAACAGACCGCTGTGATGACTTTGGTGGTGAGTGTTAACTTGTTACTCATAGCTGCATGATTAAAACCAGGGCATTTAACGCCCTGGTTTTTTTATTGTTACTTGGTACCTTCTTTAGCCCCGGCTGTTGCAGGCTTGGCTGATGTCGCCGTTGTATCAGGTTTTGCCCCTAATGAAAAGGTCAGTGGAACATTCGAACTTGCAGGTGAAACCCTTACATAGCCAGACATTTCCTGGTGTAATGCACTACAGAAATCGGTACAATAAATCGGAAATACACCAGTGCGGTCCGGTACCCATTTAAGGGTTTGTGTTTCCCCGGGCATGACCAGCAATTCTCCGTTATTGGCGCCTTTTACGGCAAATCCATGCGGAACATCCCAGTCTTGCTCAAGATTTGTTACATGGAAATAAACTTCATCACCCATCTTAACACCTTCTATATTATCAGGTGAAAAATGGGAGCGTATAGCCGTAATATTAACGTGCACTTTATTTCCTTCCCGTGTAACCTTAGCTTCTTTTTCACCTTTAGATGCAAAAGGATGAGCATTGTCTTCCAGCCTATAAATCTTGGTAGAGTTTTTACTGATCAGTTCAGCAGCAACCGCTTGTGCATAGTGAGGTTCACCGATCGTGGGAAAGTCAAGGATTAACTGCATCTTTTCGCCACTGATGTCATATAACTGTGCACTTTGTGCAAGCTCTGGTCCTGTTGGCAGATACCTGTCCTTAGTAATTTTGTTATAGGCAATAACATATTTTGGATTGGGTTTTTTAGTGTCGCCTCCGGGAATGCAAAGGTGTCCGATAGAGTAATAGGTAGGAACCCTGTCAACTACCTTCAGGTCTTTAATATTCCATTTTACAATTTCAGAAGACACAAAGAATGAAGTGTATGCATTTCCTTTTCCGTCAAATTCTGTGTGCAATGGTCCAAGGCCTGGCTTAGCGACTTCACCATATAACGCTGATTCGTATTTGATCACTGGTAGTCCACCATATTCTCCATCGTACGATTTCGAAGCGATAGCCTGCTGAATTTTGGTAAATGAAAATACCGGTATCAAAGCAGCCAGCTTACCTGATCCTACAATATATTCTCCGGTGGGATCTACGTCGCAACCGTGAGGCGATTTAGGACAAGGTATAAAGTAGCAGATATCTTTAAGCACAGTTGGATCGAGCATAGTAACAGTTGTCCTGATCTCAGATTTTGCTGTGTGGGTTTTTTCGTCGTACCAGTTATGGGCATATTTCACTGTCTTCTTTTCACCCTTTCCAGCCTTTAGGTATTCTTCCGCTTTTTTCCAGTTCACGGCCAGGATAAAGTCCTTATCACGCTGTGAAGCGTTTACTTCTAACAATGAATTAGCTTGCTCGGAATTATAGCAACTGAAGAAAAACCATCCATGGCTCGGTCCTTTACCAGCATGGCTCAGGTCGAAGTTTACGCCTGGCAACAGAAGTTGAAAGGCAACATCCATTGCGCCTTCTTTGGACACGCTGATAAAACTAATGGTTCCCTTGAAATTTTTCTTATATGAATTGATCGGCACATCGGTTTCATCGCCTATCGGTATGCTGAAGCGTGTTCCCGCAACAACGTATTCTGTGTTTTCCGTTATGAAAGGAGAGGAGTGATTACCTGCGCTATTGGGAATTTCAAGAATCTCTGCAGTGCGAAAAGTTTTCAGGTCTATACGGGCGACACGTGGCGTGTTGTTGCCGTTGCCAAATATCCAGCGGCCATCTATCTCACCATTAGTTTGCGAAAGTTGTGTATGGTGAAGGTCGTCCCAGGGAACAAATCCGTTGGATGTATTGAGCATTGGCTTAGTTTCTTCACTGTAGCCGTAGCCTTTTTCAGGATCAACAGAAAATACGGGTATTACCCTGAATAGTCTTCCGGAAGGAAGTCCATAAACGGATAATTGTCCGCTGAAACCACCAGAAACAAAATTGTAAAACTGGTCATATTTTCCAGGGGGAACATAAGTTTTTGCTGCAGCGTCACCAGATACTGCTGATTGTGCTGTTTTTGGCTTGCAGGAAGACCATGCCAGCCCCATTGCGAGGATGAGCATTAATAAAGGCAATTTTTTATACATATGGTTTAGTTTGATTGTACACGGTCATGTTATTGTACACCGTCATTTTTTCTCATGAATTCCACAACATTGCGGGCATCCTGGTCGGTAAGAGATTGGTTGGGCATGCGCACCAGGCACACTTCGAGCTGAGCCTGTGCAGTGGGATCTTTGCTTAACATTTCATCCGTGTTGGTCACGAAATTCATGACCCATTCGGCCCTCCTGCGTGAGGTAACGCCTTTCCAGCCCGGACCTACCAGTCTTTCTTCCGTCAATTTGTGACAGGCAGCACATTTCATGTCGTATACGGCAAGGCCTTTAGCGGCAATGCTGGCATCAAGTTTAGGATCTATTTTAACGTCCCTGAATTTGCCAATACCCTGATCATTGGGATCGGAAGCGGGTTTGATTTCTGTAGTTGTTGGAGTAGTTTCCGTTTTTTTGTCTTCTGTGCCGTTGTTTGAGCATGCAATCAAAAAGGTCAGCAGGCCGGTAACGAAGAGTGCTTTTTTCATAAATGTCTTATTTGTTTTCAGTGGTAAATGTTGTACCAAATGAAGGAGCATTTTATGCGTTCAATCATAACATGAGCTTAACAGACAGAAATCATGTAATGGCATGATCTTAATCAGTTTAATAATTGTAATGGCTCATTGTTCCTGGATAGCTCTATGGCTATTTTTATTTATCAAATACGGGATATGGGTACATCAATGATTGCCGAAGACCTTTTACTTAGCTGGGGAGCTACATATAAAAAAGTATTGAAGGGTGAGGTCATTTTTCATGAGGGCTGCAATGGAAAATATTATCACCAACTGGTTCAGGGCAAAGTCAAATGGATGAACGTTGATGACAGCGGGAGAGAGTTTATCCAGGACATCATTGATGAAGGCCAAAGTTTCGGTGAGTTTCCATTGCTGGATGGTGGTCCTTATGTAGCAACTTCTGTCGCGGATGAAGATTCGTTGTTGTTTCGCTTGCCAAAAGAAATTTTCTTACAGCTATTGCGGGAAAATCCTGTTATTCATTTCAGCTTTACCAAACTCATGACGGAAAGGCTCCGGCATAAATTTATTATCCTGAAAGAACTCGCTTCACAGGACCCGGAAAGAAAAGTAAATACGATCCTTCAATGGTATAAGAAAGCCCATGCCGAGAAAGGGGATGATAAATTGAAGATCAGGCTAACCCGACAGGAAATTGCTGATATGACAGGCCTACGGGTAGAGACGGTTATCCGTACCATCAGAAGCCTGCACGATAGAGGATCACTTTCCATCGAAAAAGGGAAAGTATATTGCTAAAACTATATTGAAACACCTGATATTTTAGTTCATTACCCAACGTTCTATTTGCACGTCTCGCAATTGCTTCTTACCATGTAACGATCAACCGCAAATTTCTTTCAGCGAACTGCAGAATGCTTTCATTTCTTCCGTAGTGCCCATACTCACGCGGCACCATTTCCCGCCAAAATGATTACGGTATTGCACCATAATATTTCTTTTCTCCATGGCTTGCGATAAGTCACATTTCAATGAATCAATATTGAATAAAACGAAGCTGGTGACAGAGGGTATGTAATCAAGTTTCTGTGCCTTACAACAATCATATACCATCTGCCGGGACTCTGCAGTTTTCTCCCTGCAATATTTGACAAAGGACTGGTCGTCCAGCGCCGCAGAGGCAGCGGCTGCAGTAACCTGGCTAACGGCTACATCGGGCCATGGTTGCAGTGCGGCCAGTTGTTTAATGGTTTCAGGATGTGCAATAGCATAACCTGCACGAGCACCTGCAAGGCCATAAATTTTTGAAAAGGTTTTGGCCACCAGCAGATTTTTATTTACTGCCGCCTCTGGCGCGAGACTGGGGAGATCTGCAAATTCGGTATATGCTTCGTCTACCAACACAAAGCATTTTTTACTGCATTCGGTGACAAACGCTTTTAATGCGTCATGATCAAGATGAGTGCCGGTAGGGTTATTCGGATTACAGATATATACCATCCGGGTTTCCGGATTTATGGCCGACAACATTTTATCAAGGTCGATCTTTTTATCCGCGGTCAGGGGTACACGAATAAAACTAAGTCCGTATTGATCGGCCTGGTTGTTCCATACGCGATAAGATGGTTCCGCAATGATCACGTTTCCTTTCTGTTTCGAAAGCCATAAACTAACCAGTCCAAGTATCTCGGATGATCCCGCACCCAGCATTATGTTTTCATTGCCTGTTTGCCAGAAAGAGGCCAGTTTCTTTTTGAAAGCAGGGACTTCTTCATCCGGATAGCGGTTAGATGACCCCAGGGCCCGAGCCATAGCCTTTTGAACAGTTTCAGCAGGGCCATAGGCGTTTTCATTGCTGTTAAGCAGGATGAGCTTTCCAGCAGGCGATTCAGGTAACGAAGATGCCGGTGATGAAATTACGGATGGTGCAAGTCCGAGTGCAGCCAGTGTAAACGAAGCCTGCCTGATCCAAATTCTGCGGGAAGTAGACATGAATAAATGTGTTTGTATTAAGGTACAATTATTTACTGAAATCATTCATTTCAATTACTTCAAGGTCTTTAAAGGTGCTACGGTCTACGGTAAACCTTATCAGGGTTTTCACTTTATGCCAACCTTGTTTGCCCGCTGCACCGGGGTTGATATGCAGGCATTTCCATTGTTTGTCGTAGATCACTTTGAGGATATGGGAATGTCCGCTGACAAATAGTTGGAATGGTTTTTCGTTGTAGGCATCTTTAACCCTTTTTTCGTAACGGCCGGGGTAACCTCCGATGTGCGTGATAAATATTTCCGCTTCTTCACATCGGAAACGAAGTGATTCAGGATAAATACTGCTCACATCATAACCATCGATATTGCCGTGTACAGCGCGAAACGGTTTAAAAGCACTTAGTTTTTGGGCGATGGCGATACTACCTATGTCACCCGCATGCCAGATCTCATCACAATTTTCAAAATGGCGGAAAACGGCAGGGTCAAGATAATTATGTGTATCTGATAGCAATCCAATCTTTGTCATCGGTCAAAAGTAAGCAGCCTCGGGCATTGGTTTGATATGATATAAAAATGGTAAATTGTAATACAGAATAATAGCGGTGTAGTTATGGCTTATTTCAGAAATTTCACATACAACACATTCTCATATTATGTATTATTATAGTTCAGGCCGGGTGCCACGAAAAAGGCATACGCAGTTTCGTAAACCGGATGGTGGCCTATACGCCGAAGAACTTTTTTCGACGGAAGGTTTTTCCAATGATTATACCCTCATGTACCATTGCCATCCGCCAACGCAGATCATTCGTACAGAAGCTCATTTCAGTGTAGCGCCAGAAATCGCTGAAGAAAAAATGCTCCGGCACCGCTGCCTGGAAGGTTTTCAGATTACCCCCGTCAACGACTATTTGCTGAGCAGGATACCGGTTCTGGTAAATAACGATTGCCACATCGTACTTGCTGCACCTGCAGAAAGCATGTCTGATTATTTTTATAAAAATGCTGATGCCGATGAAATGATTTTTGTACACGAAGGCAGCGGGGTATTAAAAACAATGTACGGCGATTTGAGTTTTGGCTATGGTGATTACCTGGTCATACCGAGGGGAACCATCTACCATATCGAATTTTCGGATAACCATAACCGTTTGTTTATTGTGGAATCTTTCAGCCCCATTCATTTTCCGAAGCGATATCAGAGTAAGTATGGTCAATTGCTGGAACATTCCCCTTTTTGTGAGCGTGATTTCCGTCCGCCTTCAAACCTGGTTACCTTCGATGAACAGGGAGATTTCCTGATCAGGGTAAAAAAGAAAGGGATGATGTACGGTCTGCATTATGCAAACCATCCTTTTGACCTGGTAGGCTGGGACGGCTGTTGTTATCCGTTTGCCTTCAGCATTCACGATTTTGAGCCCATTACGGGAAGGGTACACCAGCCTCCACCTGTACACCAGACCTTTGAAGCCCATAATTTTGTGGTCTGCTCATTTGTACCCCGGATGTATGATTATCATCCTAATGCCATTCCGGCACCTTATAACCACAGTAATATCGACAGTGATGAAGTGCTGTATTATGTAGATGGGGATTTCATGAGCCGCAAAAATGTAACCCGTGGCATGATCACTCTTCACCCCGCCGGTATACCACATGGTCCTCACCCGGGTGCTGTAGAAAAAAGTATTGGCAAAAAAGAAACCGGGGAATTGGCCGTTATGGTAGATACCTTTCATCCGCTGATGCTCACCCGGCAAGCCCTTCAGATTGAAAACAAGGATTATATAATGAGCTGGGCGGAGTAGAACCGATTACGAATTGCGGATTACGGATTACGGATTGCGGATTGACGGGTTGGCGGATTTGCGGATTGGCGGATTGACGGATTGGCGGATTGACGGATTGGCAGATTGACGGTATTGCGAATTACGCATACGAATTGGGGATCAAGGATTGAGAATCCTATGTCAGCCTGCCAATCACTTCGGGTCCCAGGCAATGATTTATATCATAAAGTTTACAATCCGTAATCCGCAATTCGCAATCCGAAATGTAAGTATATTAGATTACTTAATACAGCGTATATGCTTAAGCTAAATGAAATCAAGGATGGCGATATCGTCATGGTCGAATTTG
>JANMMA010000446.1:0-8491 GCA_031372815.1 Sphingobacteriales bacterium | reverse complement strand
GGTGAAGGCTATCGGCTTAAAAAAATCAATCGTCGAAGACGTGGTGATCGAAACTTCAGCGGATCCTGCAGACAATATTGATACGGTTACGATGTACCTCGGTAAGTCGCACCAGGAACAGTATTATAATTATATCCTTTCCCTTCACCCTAAACGCATCATTTTCAATCCCGGTGCAGAAAATCCCGAACTCGAAAAGCTTGCCAACGATAACGGCATCGAGACAATGGAAGCCTGTACGCTGGTAATGCTGGGCACTAATCAATATTAACTCCTGACGTTTTAATGATTAAATCACATTTACGTTGCGTCCGCAATCGATAAATTGATTAAATTGTATAAACCCATTAGTCTATGCTTACAAACTTAACCGGTAGTACAGATATGAAAACGGAACGGAAGAATATATGGAGACGGTTTAATGGAGACGGCATTAATATCCCCATTAAAGACGCCGTGGAAGAAGCCATTATTCGCGAAACCGATGCAGGGTACAAACTCAAGGTCTGCATAGGTACAGATTCACAGGTCAAGGGAGAAGAAACAGAATTTGCCACAGTTATTGTATTCCTGAGAGAAGGGCGCGGCGGATTTATGTTTATTCACAATGAAAAAACAAGACAACAGTTCTCGATCAAAGAGCGCATGCTGGTGGAAGTCGCCAAAAGTATCGAGATCGCATATGAACTATGCGATCTTTTTACTTTATATGATGTAGACATGGAAGTTCATGCCGACATCAATACCAATCCACATTTCAAAAGCAATGAAGCCCTTCGCGAAGCCATGGGTTATATTCTCGGAATGGGATTCGCTTTCAAGGCCAAGCCCGAAGCCTTTGCGAGCAGCAGCTGTGCGAATAAGATCGTGAATTAAACTGTTAAGCGGAGGCGCAGGGGAGAAGTCGTATAAAGCTTTGCATTCTGCTATTCTGCATCCAACTGGTTCAATAGCTCCATAGACTGTAGAATAGGTTGCCACTCTCTGCCTTTGAATATCAACTGAAACCATCTTTTGTCCCTATTCTCAATGCTGATGTTGAAAAAAAGCCAGATCGCGAGGTAACAAAAAGAAACTGTCACAACCACCTGGAAGGCCCACAGCAAGTAATTGCCGTTTGTAAACATTGTTTCATTCCAGTAAAAAGTGGTCCATAAAGGAAGTTGCAGAAATAGTAACCTGGTCACATTCAAAGTGGATACTTCCAGCTTAACTAGTTTCTCCTGGATTTCAATTACAGGTTCACCGAAATCAATTTTATAGATTAGGTCTAATTGATACATATAAACAGCAACAGCAACTGCTGTAAGCACCACTTGCAAACCTGCAGAATAAAGGAAAAATAGATTCACTTTGTCATAGGCATTGACATATAATTGGATAAGCAAAAGTCCAACAACTGATACCCACACTATGCCCACTAGCAGTGTGAATATTTTTATAGGTTTCATTGAAGAAACAAAGTTTTGGACTTTTATTTTCGTAATGTCCTCTGAGTTCTGTTTGTTCACCAAAAGGCTGGCTTCCAACTTCTGATTAGCAGCATGCCAAAGCAATTTAAAATCGTTTTCAATCATTTTGCTATGAGTTAATTTTTGAAAATTTATTCCTGAGTCTTTCTTTGATACGTCCCATTTTTGTTCCCACATTACTTACGGACAAACCAAGAATTTCCGAAATTTCAGCATGACTTTTATCATCGAGGTACAGTAGCACCAGGGCCTTATCCAGTTTATTCAGTTCGGAAATAAATTTCTCCAAAAGCCTTAACTGTTCCTGCCTTTCGAAATCACTATCATCCTCCATTACTTTATCTTCATAAATCATCGGAAGACTAACAGTTTGCCTCTTAGCAGTTTTTCTGAAAAAGGAAATGGCTACATTCAATGAAATACGATACAACCAGGTTGAAATGGCGAAGTTATCGTTGTACCTGTGCAGGGATTTCCAAACCTGGATCATCATTTCCTGCAAAAGATCTTGCCTGTCGTCCTTATTTGGGCAATAGGCCCGGGCAACTTTGAACAAAATACCCTTGTGTTGTTCAATGATTTGATGAAACTGATTGCTTAATTCTTTATTGCCTGTCATAAGGGCTGAACAAATTTTTAATGAAGCCTTGCTTGAACATGGAAGTATTTCCAATTATTCGCAGCAATGGTCAAAAAATCACAGGCAGCTTTTTTTTACCGGATATACTTATCTAAATAGCCGCTTCGTTTTAGAAACGCTTTGTAATCCTTTATTTCTAAAATCTCCTTTACTGCCTTCCGCTTATCGACAGATTTTTTAAAGTAGTTCTCCGCTATTTTGTAGCCCATCCAATAGCCCAAATCGTTAGGCCGTTCATCTTTTCCTGAAACGCCGTATAACCAATCAGCGTAATTTGTGCTGTCCATCAGGCTTATAAACTCCTTGCACAACTGCTCTTCGTGCCGCCTTCCATAGTCGTTGGCTTTTTGGTTGGTATTGACCCCGGAAATTAATTCACCTAAAAAATCGGCACTTCCCTCTATGATGCTTTGCTGAAGAAGGGTCGGGTTTTCAGACCAGGTTTTCTGCTGAAAATGGACTAATTCGTGGGCCACGATAAAAGGAATGTTGTCGATTTCGAGCTGCATTTCGGAACCAATAAAAAGTCCTTCTTCATTGAAGGTACCGCCTGAATTGTATGCGCCTACAACAAAATAAACGGGTGGAAATACTGCTTCGGGATACCAATATTTTAACGCATAGAAAGTACTGCGGCACTGCTTTTCCTTTTCATTCACACGTAAACTGCTCTTTCTTATCTTTTCATAATCAGCTCTCCTGTTCTTGACAGTTGCAAATAGATGTTCGGCACTTTCAATACGGTATGGAACAAATCCCTTCACCCCTTTGCTGCCTATATCAATATAGTGCTTACCAAATGGGTTGACAGTACTATCCCTTACGAACATGTCAAATGCATTCCAAAAGTTATTGATGTCATGAGTCAGAAAAACGGAACTATCGGGGTTATGTGAAAAATTGGTCTGCGAATAAGAATTCAGTACTGGAAATGTTATGACCAATAAGATTGCAATCCGATTCATCATGGTAATTGTTTAACTAGGGTAAACGAAACTATTTATGTAATTACATCCTCAATAAAACCCAGCAATTTGGTGCGACCAGTTTTTTTCAATGCACTGGTAATAAAATGAGGAGGGAGCTCCGCCCAGTTTTCCCTTAGTCGGTCGAGAAATGCATCGGCATTCTGATGAACTACTTTTTGGGTTTCTTTATCGGCCTTAGTGAATACGATGGCAAAAGGCACACGCCATTCACCCAGTTTATTGACGAAGTCTATATCGAGTTGTTGCGGCTCATGCCGCGCATCGATCAAAATAAAAATATTGGCGAGGTTTTCCCTTTTTTGGATATAGTCTTTAATCATCTTTTCCCAGTTTTTCCGCTGGGCCTGCGATACCTTGGCAAAGCCATATCCAGGAAGATCCACCAGGTACCATTCCGTCGGCTTCCCTTTCTCGTTGGATGACTTTACATTAAAATGATTAATGAGCTGTGTTTTACCGGGCGTGCCGGATATTTTAGCCAGCTGTTTTTGTCCAACCAGCATATTGATCAGCGATGATTTGCCCACGTTTGACCGGCCAATAAACGCAAATTCGGGCTTGTCGGGCTTTGGGCATTTCGTATGATCAGGACTCGAAATAAGGTAGATGGCGCTGTGGATGTTCATGATCTTTCGGCTGACGGTTAACTATTAAGCCCCAAAGAAAAGGCGAATTCACGATATGTTTGGGAATAATAATCGCTTCGATATCCTGCATCAGCCGGGATTGTCAGCCTACTTAGTCTTTTGCTGCACTTTCCTTTCGGGCTTTCTTTTTTGCCTGGCGATAGTTCTTCCGGTTCTCCTTCGACATGAACATGGTTTGTTTAAGTCCGGCAATGGCCGATTTCACTAGAACGTTAATAAAGCCCTTATACATATCCCTGTCCGCCTTGAACTGCACAACCCGCGGAGGCAGGTCAGGTGAACTTGGGTTAGACGATTGAGTAATGGTGTTACCAACAAAAGTGAGCAGGTCACTTTTCCAATTTGCCTGATCCTTCAGGTCGAGATCAAAATTAAGATCATGATACAAAAACTTCATTTGTCCGTCAACATTGGTACGATAGGCGGTAGCAGAAATGACCATTTCATCGGCAATTCCGCGATTTACCGTGGCAGGCGTGAAGGACTTCAAAAACTGGTTAAGCCCGGGCAGCTCAAATTTTCTCACATTGCCTTTAATACTGAATTGCGGTTTACTGTAGAGAAAAGCGAGGCTAAGAAAAGTATGCGCTTTGTTTTCAATAAAAGCATTCGCATTTACGGTGAGTATGCCATTGGAGGACAGGTTGGTGATATTTTTTGCTTCCACAGACATGCGGTTGATATCTATTCTCCCTACCTGATCCGCAGACTTTCGTTCCACGTTTTTGAGGTTGACATTCGTTGCTGTAAGTTGTTTCACACGAAAGGGCATTTCAATGGATCGAAGTTGCTGACCGGGATACTGTGGAAGCCGATTTTTGTTCACTGGCTTTGTGAGGTCTTTGAAAATGGACACGTTAACTTTATCAAGCATAACCTCATCCACAAAAATCTCATTGGCATAGATCAGCGAGTCTACATTAAGTCCTGTCAACTTGATTGTTCCTACAGTGCCTGAAAAAACCGGGTTCTGGTAAACAAATCTCCTTTGCATTGCCGCATCACTCATGTTTGGATCGAACTTAATATCTTTTAGGATGATGAAACTGTCCCGGTAGGAAAAATTTAGTGCTTGCGTTGTGAGGTTAAAAAGACTATCGGCAGTTTGCATATTGAACACCTTCAAGCCGGTAGTGAAATTTTTGAATCCGAATATGGTTGTATCGGGTGTTGTCTGCAGGCTGAGTGAATCTACTTTCAGGCGATATTCTCCCACAATGATAGACTGCACCCCACCTTTCTTCAATCTCCAGATTACTTCACCAACAGAAAGATCGACCTGCCTGTTCGATATATAATCTCTTCCCGGATCCTGTTTCAGCAATAGATCTTTAAATGAAAGACTAAGATTCTTAACGGCCAGATCCCTTTCGTGAAACTCATTCACCAAATGCAGCGAAGCATTAACCATGGCAAATTCTTTTAAGACCAACGCGGCAATAAAACCCTTTTGACCAACAATCGGGACATCGGCTTTATCAGCAGTGTCCCTGAAGGGAAACAGGATCATTTTTCTTCCGGTCTGTTTTACTTCAATGTCAGGCTCCAGGACCTCCACCCTTTTTACCCTTAGGATATTGGTTTTGAGCAAAGTAAATATCTCCACATCATAGAGTAGAATTTTCTTAGCGTGCAGGTCCATCGAACTATTAATATAGTAATAGTTAACCGTGGGCTTTTCTTTGGGCTTCAGCACCACATCGTGTACCTGGAGACTTCCGAGCAAAAGGTTAACATTAAGTCGGTCAAATTTCAGTTCATAAACGTCTGAAATGGCACCGGCATTAAAGCTATTGACCAATGCCTGTGCCACGAGCTTATTGAAATTATTGTATAGGTATATGGAGCCAATAGAAATAATAACAATTAAAATTCCCAGAATCGTCAGCAGTTTCTTGCTAAATGACCATTTTTTCTTAGGCTTCGCAGTTTCTGTCTCCATACAATTTGCTTTAATAGTGATGTCCGGTGGTTTCGAAAGATAGCCTTTGTGACATGGATTATGAGGACAACCCGATTAATAATAAAGATCCATGCCACACATAGGAACAAAGCAGATCGCTTCACAAAAAAGCATTCATTAAAGTTCAGTAAGTATCTTTGCCCGATGGCTGAATTTGCGCACGATAAAGTAGTTCCCTATGCCACTTCAGGCAAGACCAAGACTGAGCAGGTGGCCGAAATGTTCGATGGGATTGCGGGCAGGTACGACTTCATGAACCGGTTTTTGTCGGCCGGAATTGACATCAGCTGGCGCAAAAAAATGTTAAACCAGCTAAAACCCCTGAAACCCCGGGTCATCCTGGATGTAGCCACCGGTACAGCAGATGTGGCCATCATGGCTTATGATATCCTGAAGCCGGAAAAGATAGTTGGCATAGATATTTCTGAGGGTATGCTTCAGCTTGGAAGGCAGAAACTTGTCAAGAAACAGTTAAATGCCACCATTGAGTTGCAAAGCGGTGATAGTGAGGCAATAAACTTTCCGGACGGCTCGTTTGATGCCGTAACCGTTGCGTTCGGAGTACGTAATTTTGAACACCTGGAAAAAGGGCTGAAGGAAATATTGCGTGTGCTCAAACCCAATGGCATGTTATGTGTATTAGAATTTTCTAAACCAAACTTACCAGGCATAGCACAATTGTACAATTTGTATCTCGGTATCGTAGCTCCGGGGATCGCCAAAATGGTCTCTAAAAACAAGGAAGCCTATGCGTACTTAAATGATTCGGTCAGGGCTTTTCCCGAAGGGGAAAAATTTACCGCAATCATGGAGTCATCAGGATTTAAGGAAACCACATGCAGAAGATTAAGTTTAGGTATTTGCAGCATATACTCCGGAATAAAGTAAGTCTGGCTATACTTTGTATGCTTATCGTTACCGTATCAAAAGCGCAGCTTCGCGATTCCCGTAATTTGGAGAATCACGATAACAAACCATATTATTTTGGTATAGTGCTGGGGTATAACTCCTCCCATTATAACATAGAACACGACCCATATTTCCTGGCCAATGATACCATACTATCGGTGAATTCGCAGAACAGCGGTAGGGTTCACCTGGGCATCCTCGTGAACTGGCAGGCTTCGAAGAGGTTCGATGTGAGGTTCTATCCCCTCAACCTGATTTTCAGTGAAAAGAAACTAGTGTATACACAGAAATATCCCAACCAGGGCGACAATGAGCTTACACAGTTAAGAAAAGTCGAAAGTATCATTATGAGTTTTCCTTTGCAGGTGAGGCTGAAAAGTGATCGGATAAATAATTTCCGCGTCTATTCTCTCGCTGGAGTTAAATACGATTATGACCTGGCTTCAAATGCCGGCACCAGGAATGGTGATGATTTTGTAAAAGTGAAGAAAGGAGATTTTGGTGTTGAAGCCGGCGTGGGATTTCAATTCTTTTTTAAATACTTTATTTTCTCTCCCGAGTTAAAGGTCAGCCAGGGCATGTCGAACGTCTTGGTGCGCGATGAATCCCTTAAGTATTCCGCTGTCATGAATTCCATGAAGTCGCGGATGTTCATGTTTTCGTTGCAGTTCGAGGGAGGAGGGGGAAATTAATTTCTTTTTTGCGGGAATAATTCCCGCAAAAAAGAAATTAATAATGCGGTAGTGCGGCATTGCGATAATGCGATAATGAACGAACCCACACTATCGCAATATCGCATTCTCCACATTATTGAAATAAATCCTAAAAGGATTTATTTCAATAATCGTATTCTCTTCTTCCTACATTCCACCTGATCCCAAGCGACGCCGTAGTACTGGTATTTGATCCACTAAGTTTTCTCACTAATAGGTTGGCTTCCAGGAAAAAGTTTTCCTTCCACTCATAACCCAGGTATACATTCGCATTAGCACCCTTCACAGATTTGGCTGATCCTATGAAATATCCACGCTCAGCCGGCTTGGTGTCAGAATCCAAAAAGATATTGTTACCATAATTTCTATTCGCTGTGTCAGAACCCTGCTCCCACACATTTAACCTTGCTTGAATGTACCATTTTGGCGCGGGCTGATAACGGGCAATACCAACGAGCTCCCTCACATTGGCCATCAAGGGATGCGCCAAAGGCTGGTTGTAGTGGGTATAGTTGGCAATGGTGTCATTATGCGAGTACGTGAATGGCCTGATGATATTGGTTTCCAACTGCAGGTCCAGGTTCTTCAGGCCAAAAGCATCGATATACTTTCCGCCCAATTGAAGCGACCATTTATTGGCCCACCATCCATCCCCTTTTCTTATTTCGCCCAATACAAACTCATCGAAATTCACCTGGGTATACAACTGGAAACGCTTCGCAATATTAGCCTTGATATCGAACCCTACAAATGCATTGTCTTCACTGCCGAGGTTCTGTTCCATCGGACGTAAAAACATCAATGGGTTGAGGTAAGCAAACTCAAAATCATTCAGTCTGTCGAAAATAATTCCTTCAAACAATCCAATGGTCAGCCATTTCGGAGCATTGAAACTGATATGATGTATAGAGGCATATTTTTTTGGAAATAGCGTATCGGTGCTTCCGCGTTTATACTGCGACGTTAGCTCCAGTGTCTTTGATACATAATTCAGCCTCCAGACTTTTAGGTTAAGATTGAGGAAAAGTGCATTGTTGGAAAAATCACTCAGGTAAAGGCTCCGGTATCCGTTACCCATAAATTGTTTGTCGTACCCGAACTGCAAATCCACAAACTTCGCGATGTTGAACGTTACCCCGCCCCTGCCTTCTAAATAAT
>JANMMA010000434.1:0-23467 GCA_031372815.1 Sphingobacteriales bacterium | reverse complement strand
ATAAAAATGACAAGTTTGAACAATAAATATGACATGTACTTTTTCATAAGACTCAATTGGCGGGCAAATTGATAATGAAACAAGCGCCTCTGTGCAGTAAATACTAATTCACATTTTAGAAACTAATACCGAAATTCAATGGGTATTGAGCCTCATACACAAAACCCGTATTCAGTTTTAAATACAGTCTTCTTCATGCATAAGTTTATTCAATTAAGTTTGCTCATCCGGGTAAGGTTTGAAAATTTCTTCGATTTAACCAACGCCTCATATTTAACCAAAAGATACTGAAATCAGGTAAGAGATATCATAGATATCTCAGATTGTTTAGCCTTCAAAAATTACTTATTGGGGAGCGACAAAATGAAAGTTGCTCCTTCACCCTCTTTTGATTCAAGGGAAAGTTCACCTTTATGCGCTTTTACAATATCATAACTCAGGGAAAGCCCTAGTCGTGTACCATGGCCCGTAGGCTTGGTGGTAAAGAAGGGTTGAAATATCTTTTCCCGTACACTATCAGGTACGCCTTTACCATTGTCTTTTACAACTATATCTACCCATCCACTCCTTTTCCGCGTACTTATGGTAACGGTTGGCGAATAAGTTCTCTCTGAAGCTTTTGCTTTATCAGATACTGTATAAAATGCATTGTTGTAAAGATTCAGTAACACCCTGCCAATATCCTGTGCAACAATGTTGGCTATTTATTTTGCCAGGTGTATTTTCTCTTCCAACAGGTGATCGGCGAAATCAATTTCTTCGAGTTGGTGAGTATATACTTTTGTTTTCATGAATTGCAGCAAAAGCAGCACTACACAAACAATCACAGCAAATGCAAGAATGGTGACCTCCCAACCATACGTGTCCTTTATAGGTGCAATTAGTTTTGGACCAGCAGCGAATCCAAAATTGGTAACGGCCATATACACAGTAAACTGTGTGGCCGACACTTTTTTCCAGCAAAATTTCATTGCCATCGACAACAACCCGATCGTAGAGAAACAATACAGTGTCGTATAGACGAAAATGAAGGCGGTAGTAAAATGGGAATTCAACCAGTGTACTTCATAATAAGCCATCCCCCCTGTCAGGAGTATAAGTAGTAAATAATATACGCTGAGCATCCTAACCCTTCCAAAATGATCGAGCAGATAACCACCAATGAACATACCCATCAGACCACTAAACAAAGAGGCCGCTGAATAGACCTGGGAATATTCCTGGTCCGTCCAGCTGAGTTTTTGTATCGTAAAAATGGGTATGAGCGTGTTCATAAAGTTATACGCTGCACCCATAACAAATAAAAGCACCATTAATAATATACTGTATGGAAGTGCCATCACGTGCAGTAGTGATTTTATGATCTCTTTCCAACTGTCAAGGTGGTGCTCTTCCGACTCAGGTGATGCTTTGCCGTGCATCCAGGGCAGAAATTTTTCTCCGGGTCTTTCCCGGAATAGCAGGGGTATAAGAAAGATTATTCCTACGGAGACCGCCAGGACCAGTAATGCTGCAGAAAACCCGACATTATTCAGCATCCACGATCCCGCACCGAGTGAAGAAGAAACGCCTAGTGTTTTTGAACCCCACATCAATCCGTTAGCCCTTGCCTGTTCTTCCTTTGGTAATATATCAATGGCCATGGCATCTGTTGAAACGTCCTGGAAGGCTGAGAAAAAACTAAGTGTGACTCCGGCAATCATCATTGTACTCATGTGATTGAGCGGATCAATTATGGTTGACATCCCTATAAAACTCAGGAAAATACCAATTTGTCCAAATAAAACCCATGGCCTTCTTCTTCCCATTGGCAGGTAAGTATACCGGTCGATGAAAGGACCCATGACAAATTTGAAGCTCCAGGGAATGATGAGTACACCTACAAAAGCACCAATCTCTGCAGGTGTTTTACCGTTCATGGCCATCCATGCGGGGAAGCCAAAATAAAGGATGCCATCAGGAATACCCTGCGCAAAATACAGTGCGGAAAAACTAAAGTATCGTAAAACCCTATTCCCGCTCAGGGTAGGCAAATGAGGGTGAAAAAAATTCTTCATCGAAGGCAGTTGGTTGATTTGGGTGAGTAGTTTTCAAAACCACGGCGTTGGAAGTTATGTAAATTTTACAGTTATATACCATTCAATAATATAGTGAACACAGATCCTTCACCTTCACGGGTTTGGACTTTCAATTCCCCACCATGTGCCTTCACAATATCATAACTTAGACTCAATCCTAATCCTGTCCCCTGCCCCGTGGGCTTGGTGGTGAAAAAGGGTTGAAATATCTTCTCTTTGATATTGTCCGGCATCCCATTACCATTATCCTTTATGCTAATTTCAATAAAATCACCTTTTCTTTTGGTAGTGAGTGTAACCGTTGGCTGATAATCGCCGGTTTCTTGCTTCTGCCTTTCAGCAACTGCGTAGAACGCATTATTATATAAGTTGAGTAAAACCCTGCTGATATCCTGTTGTATCAGGTTTACGTTGCCGATGCTCTTGTCAAGGTCCGTTACAAATGACACATTCAGGGTAATATCTTTAGCCAGCGTACCGTGATAAGACAAACGCAAGTATTCCTCCGCCATGGCGTTAATGTTGGTGGGCTCTTTTTGCCCGCTGCCTTTCTGGCTGTGCTGTAGCATGCCTTTTACAATGGAATCCGCGCGTTTGCCGTGGTGGTTGATCTTTTCTTCATTGGCTTCTATATCATTAGCAATTAAATTAACCTCTTCCAGGTTCCCGTTTTCAACTTCTGCTTTTAACTCCGCAATCAACTCTTTATTTATCTCAGAAAAATTATTTACGAAGTTTAAGGGATTCTGAATTTCGTGGGCAATGCCTGCGGTGAGTTCTCCGAGGGATGCCATCTTTTCCGATTGAATGAGCTGTGCCTGCGTAGATTTCAGGTTTGATAGTGTACTTTTCAACAATTCGTTTGATCGATGTTTCTTTATATTATTACGATATAGAATAAAAGCAATGAGCAGTAACACACCCAAACCTGCCAAAAGTAAATACTGGCGTAACCTGTTTCGCTCTGCGATCTTATTTTCTTCAATTACCCGAAGCCGCTCCTGTTCTTCTGATAAAATTTTTTGCAGGCCCTGAACTACTTTCGCACCATATAATTTATCGTTAATGCCCTTTGCAATTTTATGGTAGTTAAGTGCTTCAGGGATATCCGTTGACTCATATTGTTCAGCCAGCAAATTAGCAGCTTCCAACGCACCATATTTAAAACCGATTTTCTGCGCTGCATCAAGCCCCTTCTTTGCATAAAATATACTGGAATCCGCCTGGCCTGTTCTTTTAAAAAAACCAGCAATGACATTGTATGCAAAACTGCCATAAAAGTTGTCCAAATTATTAGTATTGATTTCAATACACTTATGGAGATATAAAAAAGCTGTTTCTTTATTGCCCAATTCAAACTGAAGACTGCCCGCCTCCATCATGATCCAGGATGCGAGGTAATCATCTTTCCTGGAGTCCAAATATCGCAACGCCAATTGAGTATAGACCAATGCGGAATCCAACTGATTATTTCTCCTGAATCCCCTGCTTATATTAGCATTTACTTGGCAAACCATTACTTTATCTCTGGCAATTTCAAAATACGACCTTGCTCTTTTAAAATAATTAACCGCCTGTGGATTATCATTCACCTGTGAGTAAACAATACCAATACTCGTAAAAAAATCACCAGTCAAAGAAATATCATGCAATACTTCCGCAATGTGTAGTCCATTCAATAAGTAATTCATGGCTTTGGGGAAATCGCCTTCCAACCTGTATAAATTTCCCAATGCATACAAGGCAAGTGATTCGCCTTTGGGATAATTTATTTTTTTGGATAATTCAAGGGCTTTCTGCCCATACAAAAAAGAAGAATCTGAGACCATTCGATATATGCTACCTAATTCTGCCATAAGCAGCGCACGAGAAGTATCCTGATCAGCATGTCGAAGTTCCTGCTTCAGGCTGTCAATATATTCCAGTTTTTTTGGATTCCATGTTTGCGCAAGTAAATGAGGACATAAAATGGATAGGAATATGCATATTAAGACTGATTTTTTCATGCACTTTGTTTAGCTGGTAAAAATTAGTGAAAGATGACGTATTCCCCCGATTGAAATCCGTCGCTACAAAATTTAATCGAGGCTACACCTTGTTTTCATGTTAAGAGCATGTTCAAAATTTTATTTAATTCAAATTTCTTATAGATTAAAAATCTCCGTCCAGGGAAGAATACTCATTCTTTCATTAATAATTTCATTGGCTAAGCCACCATTTAATAATATGCATTGACTTCCAGGTTGAAGCTTTTGCCAGTACTTTAATCCACGAAGCATATTGTCTGTAACTTTACTTCCTGATTTTATTTCAATGGCCAGGGGTACCCCTTCCCGTTCAATGATCAAATCAATTTCATTACCGGCACTGTCCCTGAAATAATACATACCGTCATGTTGGGCAGCATTGAAATTATTTTTCATAAGTTCCGAAATGATCCAGTTCTCAAAAATAGCCCCGTAAGCATGATTTTTTTTAAGAACCGATTCACTTTTAATCCCTAGTAAGAAACACAATAAGCCAGTATCATAAAAATAAAGCTTTGGGCTTTTAATAATCCGCTTATTCAAATTGTTATACCAGGGTTGCAGTTGAAAAATGATATAGCTGCTTTCCAAAAGACCGAGCCATGCTAAGATCGTTTTTGTATCCACTCCTGTTTTCTTTGCAAGATCATCCCTGTTAAGGATTTGACCAGCATAATTTGCACACAAATAAATAAAGCGGTTAAATGTAGCCAGGTTAGTAATGTTCCTTAAAAGCCTCACGTCCCTTTGTACATAGGTTTGTACATAGCTATTCATCCATGTATTGGCCTCTAACTTCTCATTCCATATTTCCGGATAGCCGCCCATGAATATGTGTTTATGTACATTTTTTTCCGCAAGCTTTGCCTCTGTCAATTCCGCATAGCTTAATGGCAGCAGCGATAAATATCCTGCCCTGCCGGCCAGGGACTGCGACACCTGCTCCTGAAGTAAGAAATTATTAGAACCGGTAAGGATAAATTGACCCCGTTTTGAGCTGTTATCTAATATTTGCTGGAGATAGCGGAAAATGATCGGTACGCGTTGTACTTCATCAAAAACAGCACCTTTGGAATATTTCTTCAGGAAGAGCTCTGTATTATTTTCGGCTTCGTATTGCACCGAAGGATTTTCAAAATTCACATATGGCTTGTCCTTGAATAAGAGTTTACTTAGGGTTGTTTTTCCACTTTGACGCGGACCGGTGATACACAATGCCCTGAATTGAATCAGGGCCTTCCGAGCTTCCGGAAGTATTAATCGATTGATCAAGCTGACTCCATTTTTGTTACAATATGTAATATATGGAATTAAATTCCATTTCTACAATAAATTGCAAAAATGGAATCCTGTATATTTCAACTACCCATTTAACCAATAGAACTTGAAACTGAATTCAGTAGCAATGAGGCGGGCCTTCAAATACCATTGCTTGAACTTTCCATTTTTAATCAAACATTTATGGGTAAGGTGATAATAAATTCGGCGCCCGCAACAGGTGTATTCTTTATGTTAAGTGTGCCCTGATGTGCTTTAATGATATCATAAGATAATGATAATCCAAGTCCAGTTCCCTACCCAGTGGGCTTGGTGGTAAGAATAAGTTGATTCAGAAAAATCATGTAATCCATCCCGCCAATCCATCAAATCTTCTAAATCCTGCTCTCGGCTTAAAAAATACTTCCACCCCATACAAACTCTTCAAATCCGCTATTTGAAGCAAAACGGCTAATTAGGATTTGGCTTTTTAATCCCAGGCCTGATGCCCGCTGTGTCAACACCTTTTTATCCTGTGTAATAGCAGTCTCCTTTACTTCAATAGCAATAGTATTGTTGAAAATAAAATCAATTTCCTGCCCTGTTTTCTTTTGATAATACTTTATTTCTCCCAGGGGATGCAATTGGGCTGCGATGCAGTTTTCAAAAAGTTGTCCACTTGATATTTGCAACCCGGCGAGTGTATTCAAAATACCCGTATCTGCAAAATACAATTTTGGCTGTTGAGAAATCTCTTTATCGATATTACGGGTAAAGGGTTTAACCAGGTAGATCAGATAAGTGTATTGCAGCAATTGAATATAGCCAGCCATTTTTTGACGGTTAATGCCGGCGATGCTGCTCAATTTTGTATAGTCAATTTTATTGCCTGCCCTTGCAGCCAGTAACTTCACTAATTTATATAAATCTTCACTGGCAGAATAATCAGATATTAATTTCACATCCAGTTCCACGTATGAATTGATGATATCTTTCAACAATTCTTCTTTATCCTGAATGCTGTTCTGCATAACCACTTCCGGGAAACCGCCATACCGGATGTACTCTTCATAATATTCTTTACAGCGGTTGTACCATGCTTTGCTATATGGTTGCCAGCTATATTTATCGGGCTGACGAATGCCCGCTTTTTTAAATTGCAAAAACTCTTTAAAACTCAGCGGGAACATTTCAAAAATTCTTTTTCTTCCTGCAAGGCTTTCAGAAAACTGGTTTTTCATGTAATAGGAACTGGAACCCGTAACGATAAACTTTACTTTATAGGTGTCGTAAATGTATTTAATAAAGCTCGGAAGATTTTCCACCAGTTGAATTTCATCAAATGCAAGTACACATGGTTTTGAAAAATCCAACCCTTTGAGTTGTAATTCTTCTCCAATGCTTTCATAGTCGGGCCTGTTTAGCAATACTCTAATCTCCACTCTTTCGCAGTCGAGGTACAATTTATTACCATGTGATACCTGGCCAAGCAAATACTGCAAAGCAGTGCTTTTGCCAACACGTCGCATTCCGGTAATAACGGTAACCTGCTTTTGCAATAGATGTTCAGAAAGCGGTTTATATGACGAACGTATAATCATTTACCAGGTAAATATAATAAAATAGTAGTACTTTTAGATATTATTTTTTTCAAAAAGTATTACTATTTGATTACAAATAGTAGTAAATAAAGGGAGCGAACCATTGAAATCCGTAAAGCTATATCCTGGAAAAGCCATAGATATAATGTGAATCCTTAAATCAAGTCCTCTGACTTGTTATGACGCATTGGATTAACGCAAATGACGTCTTTTTACAAACCAGTAAAACTGATATATAAAAAGCACCTTTCCAGATTTTGCTGAAAAGGTGCTTACTTAAGAATTTTTAAATCAAAATTCTTTTGCTATATCATGTTATTCTTGATCCGTTATTTTTTGGAAATGCTGTAAATGATATTATTCTCCCATCCCGAAACATAGATTTTGCCTGATTTACTAATAGCTACGCCATCGAAGCTCCAGGTTGGAGGAAAGCCATCAAGTGCGGGTAGCCCAAGTTTTAGGCCTTCCGCAATGGATGTTATCGCTCCTGTTGATAAATTAATACGAGACAAACGTGAAGCCCCAGTTTCAACAACTAACAGACCTCCGTTCTGATCCCAAGCCAAACCTTCAGGTTGCATCAGGCCACTTGCAACAACTGTGGGTGTATTTGGTGTATTGCCGGCAAAACTGATCTGCCATATAAGACCCGTACCCCAGTCAGCCACCCAAAGGAGTTCTCCATTAGTAGCTAAACCACCAGGCGCAAATACAGTCGAATTGTTGATGGGTAGTATCATTGATTTATCGCTTGCCCTGACTACACCACCAAGTCCCAGATCAACCACTGCCAGATCATTCTTGAATCGGATGGCATTGATAGGAACGGGCATGGAATATTCTTCAAGCACCGTTTTAGTACCTGGGTCCCAGACTTGAACTAGTGAATTAAAGAAGGAAGAAACCACTAGTTTATTTCCATCTGCTGAAACGGTAAACGGTGTTGTCAGCTTTTTGGGCTCAGGGAGTAAGTATCCTTTTTGAGCACTAATTTCCCTGCCGCTGGTGGCATTTATTTCTCTCAACCTGAACAAGTCGGCCACAAATAAAGCTTCCTGGTTGTTCGATCCTGGTAAAACAGCAATACCCATAGGACCAATCATTCCTCCTTTACTAATGGTCCTGGTTTGTCCCCCCGGCTTAACCTCTGTAACCCATCCAAAATCCGCATTGGAGACATACATGGTTCCATCAGCGTCAAAAACCATGTTGTCAAGTCCTTCCTGGAGGGTAACAAATAGTGTTTTGGCTCCGGTTTTCGTATCAATTTTAAAAACTTCACCCGTCTGATCCAATACATGTAGTACGCCAGCCGAATTGAACTTTGCAGCTACCGGCCACCTGAAGCCTGTTGCCAATGGTGTTATGGTTCCATCAGTCCACGGGCTTGAAGAAAAAGAAGCACCAGGAGCACCAACGTTCACGCTGACCACCATTCCTGCGAGGAAAAGTGGACCGTAAAGGCGTCCGTCCGGACCGAAGTCAAATGAATTCATCCAGCCGAGTGGATAAGTATTTGACGGAGTAGATTCAATCAAAGCTCTGGGGGGGTTGACGAGGTTAGGGTCTACCTCATAAAGCCCGTCACCAGGTGTAAAATCACGTGCTACAAAGAGCCGTCCATCTTCTGAAAAGGCAATGGGGTTCACACCTGAGGCCACAAATTGCCTGGTAGTTACACCGGCTGGTGTTCTTCGTACTACCTCTCCAAATATAATGTCTGTCCAATATAGTGATCCATCAGGACCAAACACAAGATCATCAGGACTTTTCACCCCTTCATCAAATCCAATACGATCGACGACCGTACCGGTTTGTTTATTCATTACAAGGATTTCCCTTGCCCAAAAACTGGCAACGTATAGATTGCCGTCAGGGCCAATGGTGATTCCATTTACCCCGTGCGTACTTGCTCCCGTGCCGATCTCTTTCACATTGTAACCAACATTTTTATATTTGTGACCAACTTTAGGAAGATCAACTTTGTCACAAGAATAAAGTGTGATCAACATGACGAAAGCTGAGAGAGTTGAATACCGATTTATTTTCATGATGCAAGTTTTATAAAAATTAAAAAAATAAAAATTATGGGACAAAGATGAAGGGATGGCCTATACATCTGTTAGGACTCAGAGTGCATAAATTGGACTTAGCGTGCATTCTATGGTCAAATAATGCATTTTTCGCAAGTCAATTTCCAAAAAATGCAAAAAAACAACGCCGCTTTTCACTGAAAAAATGAAAAGCTGCGAATTGCAGATTTCAGAAAATTTAAGCATTTCGGAAATCCTGTCTTGAAAACTTCTACCCGGATTTTTTTTCCCGCCACCCTTGGGGCGTCACCCCAAACTCTTGTTTAAACACCCGGCTGAAATAGGCAGGGTCATTGAACCCACAGTCCATTGCTATCGCTGCAATGCTGTAGCCTGAACTGATTATCATCTCTTTGGCTTTCACCAATCGGACATAGCGAATAAAATGGGTAGCGGAAAGTCGGGTTAAAGCAGAGAGTTTACGGTGTACCTGGGAATGGCTCATGGCCAGGTGGCGGCAGAGTTTTTCAACATCGAAGTCAGGGGAATCCAAGTGGGCTTCGATTGCTTTCCTGACTTTTATTACGAATGCATTTTCTAAGCTGTTGACCAAAGGAATACTCGGGTTCCTGTAACCTTTTTCTACACCTTTTAAAAAACTACCGGAAGTTGGTAATGTGTTTTCGGCACTGGGGGCATTGTCTTGTAGTAAACTGGCCTTAAAAGTGGAGATGTAATATTGTTGTAATTGCCGACGCAATTCAAGCAGGTTCCTGATACGCAACAAAAGTTCTTTTTTATTAAACGGTTTTGTCAGGTAGTCGTCAGCCCCCTGCTCCAGCCCGCCCAACCTGCTGTCCATGTCGGCTTTGGCAGTGAGCATGATGATGGGAATATGGCTGGTGCGTTCATCGGATTTCAACGTCTTACAAACTTCAAAGCCATCTTTGAAAGGCATCATCACATCCAATACGATCAGGTCGGGTATATTATTCAAAGCAAGGTCTTCACATTCCTGCCCGTTTTGGGCAATTTCAATAACATAGTCATTGGTCAAACAGGCTGTAAGATAGGCCTGGACATCATCGTTGTCGTCCGCAATTAATATATGTGGCCGATCAATACTGCTGATTTTGTCTTTGTTAACTTGGGTGGTCAAAGCAGGCAAAAAGCCTTCATCCTTTTTAACAGCAGTCTCAAAGATTGGATTCGTTGTCAACATAGGAACTTTCTGGTTCATTTCTTCAACATTCGAAATTTGCAACAACGGGAAGGTTACTTCAAATTCAGATCCTTTGCCTTTTTTGCTTTCGACAGAGATGGTGCCTTGCATTATTTTTACTAACTCGCGGGTAAGTGCCAAACCAATACCAGTACCTTCTCCCTGCCTCGTATGCGTTCCATCTGATTGGTAAAAGCGGTCAAAAATAAGCGGCAAGTCAGCTTCGGTAATACCTATGCCTGTATCTTTTATTTTAAGAATAAACCTGTCATTATTTATATCGGATGATACATATACATGGCCTCCTTCAGGCGTAAATTTTATCGCATTCGATAGAATATTGGAAACAATTTGCTGCAACCTCACTTCATCAAAATCCATGATAATTTGTTCCACCTCCGGAATAAAGTGAAGCTGAACGCCTTTGTTTTGGGCTAAAGAGTGGAAGCTTTCAACGATATATTCAAGGAAAGACACAATATCCGCCTGCTGATAATACAAGGATAATTTGCCACTTTCCAATTTGCTCAGGTCGAGCATTTGATTAACGAGCGTCAGCAGATTTTGCCCATTCCGGATAATCATATTAAGACCTTCCCTGAGATGCACTTTCGGATGCTCAATCACTTGTTGTGCCATGCCAAGGATAACCGTCAACGGAGTGCGGAATTCATGGGTAATATTGGTGTACAATTTAGTTTTAACCTCATCCAGTTCTTTTAAACGCAAGGCTTCTGCCTTCTCTGATTGGATGAGTTGGGTTTGAGTGGATTTTAAATCAGTTAATGTTTTTTCCAGAATCAGGTTCGCCTTCTGTTTAGTACGAAACCGGTTAAATATTCCGGCTACTATTAATAATAATAAGGTAGCGATGCCAATTGTAAAATCTCTTGTGAGTGATGAAATTTTATTTTGGCTTTCGAGTTTGGCTATGGAAAGCTCCTTTACATTCATTTGCTGTTCGGCTTCAAAACTAATGGAGCGGTACTTGTCCTGGTCTGTCAGCAAGCTTTCCTGAATGGAAATAAAAATGGCATAGATTTCGGCAGCCTTATCATTTTTAGTTGTTTTTTTATAAAGCTCAGCCATCAGTTTGTAATCCGTCATTATTTCCAGGCGGTTGTTCTTTATCCGTTGAATATCCCTGGCTAGTAATGCAATAGCTTCTTCAAGTCTGTTTTGTTTAATCCTGACCAGGGCCAGGTAATAATCCGGAGCTATAGTACCTGCTCCCGGGCTTACGGGAATATTGTTTTCAATAATCAATTGCCAACATTTTTTCAGCAGGGCTTCGGCATCATCAAAAGCCCCTAATTGCATTTTGTACAAGGCTTCTGTTTGAAGTATAGAGCATTTATCAGCATAGCTCCTTGCATTAGCGGGGTCTTCCTTAGCTATCTTTATATAATAGGCAGCGCTGTCTAATCCATTACTTAAAAGCATCATCCTTGCAATATTCAAGGCAGAAAACGAATATCCTGATTTTACTTTAAGAAACCCTCTAAATGCTATACCGCTATATCTTAAGCATTCAGTCATATCTCCCTTTCTTAAGTATTCGCCTCCAATGACAGCCATATGGTTTAACCACCCGCGCTTATTTTTTAATGTATCAATGTAGCTGGCTGATTTTTTCAAATTATAAACAGCCAGGTCCAATATCCCTGAAATGCTATAAAAACCACCTAATACAAAATAGCATTGTGAAATACCTGATGAGTCATTTCTGATTTTATAGTCATTTAGCTTTTGTGTAAAATACTGAATCCCTTCTTCCAACTTGTTTGTATTACGAAAGGGAAATCTGAGGCGGGCTAAATAAATTGCCTTGTACTGAGTAGCTTCCGCTGAGTTGAGACTATCTAATTTTTCAATCTGCAGTTTTCCATAGGCAATTGCTTTGCTTGTGTCGTTTTTTAAAATATTAAAATATATACCTACACTTATTGCATAACTCTCAGGGTTCTTTAACCCTGCTGCTGCTATTTCAATTTGATTTATTTGACTCTCATCTAATGAAACATTAGACAAAAGTCCCAATGACGCATCGAAAATAGCAGTGTCCAGCTTATTCCTGTTACTGTTTTTTTTGAGTAACTGAATAATCGAATCTACTCTAGTTTGCTGCGCCACTATCCGATTAGAATAAGTAGTTAACAAACAAACTACTATAAGAATAAAAATCGTTTGACACTGCTTTTTCATGTTATTTGATTTCAGAATGGCAATTGAATAATAAACTCACTGCCTTCCTCCTCCTTTGTCTCCACCCTCAACTCCCCACCATGTGCCTTCACAATATCATAACTCAAACTCAACCCCAACCCGGTTCCCTGGCCTGTTGGCTTGGTGGTAAAAAAAGGTTGAAAAATCTTATCCAAAACTTTCTGGGGAATACCATTACCATTGTCCTTCACAGATATAATTATCGAATTAGCGGATTGGCGGATTAATGAATTCTCTGAAGCAGGAACCATCCTTGTACTTACTGTTACCCGAGGCTCATAACCATCCATGGCTTCATTCATCTTCTCAGAAACTGCATAAAACGCATTATTATACAAATTCAATAAGACCCTCCCAAAATCTTGCGGCATAATCGGAATTTTACCAATCGCCGGATCAAAATCGGTATCAAGTATTGCATTAAATGATTTATCCTTTGCCCTTAAACCATGATATGCCAATCGCAAATATTCATCCACCAGCTTGTTGATATCCGTTGGTTCTTTTATACCACTGCTGCTGCGACTGTGCTGCAGCATACCCTTCACAATGGCATCGGCACGTTTGCCGTGTTCACTGATCTTATCCTGGTTGGATTTTATATCTGCTGCCAACTGGATGATTTCTTCGAGGTCGCCCTTTTTGGCTGCCTCAACGATTTCATCGGAGAGTTCAGTATTGATATCCGAAAAATTATTAACAAAGTTCAACGGGTTTTGTATTTCATGGGCAATACCTGCAGTGAGTTCTCCCAGTGAGGCCATTTTCTCGGCCTGCACCAATTGCGATTGTGCCTGTTTTAGATCAGTTAGGGTTTTGTCTACCTGCTCCTTGGCCGATTCCAGCCTGTTGAAATCTTCATAACGGGCATAGGCAGTCGAAAAAGCGTCGGCTACTGATTGAATCAAATTAAGACTGTCTTCCTCCAGCTGAGTAATATTACCCACATAGAGCATTCCCTGCAAAAAGGGAAGCAAATGTAAATAGATGCCTTGCTTTGGCACAGAACTTAAAAATTGCGTTCGTTTTTCCGAATCGGCATTACCTAAAAATGCATCCGCAAACTCCGAATACTCCTGGGTACCCCAGTGTGTGAGATAAATTTTCTTTTCGCGCCAGAATTCTAATGAATCTGCCAAAGGACTTGACTGATATGGCAAATGAATGGCGGCGATAGCTTTGCCATCCGGTGTAGATAAAAAAGTGTGAATGAGTTCTTCCTGCTCATCCATGATGAATACGCCACATCGTACAAATGGGATACCTAAAATGGTAAGCTCTTTCCAGATCAAAGGCGTGATTTTATCAAGATCTGTGGTAGTGCGCATAGAAGCAATTTCTGCACGAATCCTGTCAACCGAAGCCCGCTTAATGGCTTCCAAAGCCTGGGCTTCAGCCTTTTTCAAATCCAGGTATCGCCTGAAAGTAAGCGAGAAAACAGCGGCAAATTTTCTCAATATTTTTTGATCTTCCTGATCAGGAGGGAGAAGAGACATTGTCCAGATGTACCCTTCACCAAAATAATATCCCAGGAAATGCACGTCTGGTATTTGTGCCAGTGGCTGCGACAGGTATTGCGGACTCTTGTTTAATATTTCGATATAATCTTCTTTGTCTTTCCCGGACAAAGTGGCAATAAAGATTTCCTCCTTCTGCTTCCAGCTTTTGAACAATTTTGTCCATAAAGGATGTGCTTTCATTTCAAAAATACCGGCACTTTTTACCATTTTACCATCCTCCATATTTGTAATACCCCAAACCTCCATTGTCTGATCTTCACTGATAATGGCAATGCCACCCCGAAGGTTTACGATAGCGAGTTTTTCAAGTTCAGTAAACATGGCTGCCGCTGTTTCACTCACATCATAGCTGGAATGCATGGCCATGGTCTTTGCCCTCATTCTTTCCAGTGATGTTTCAATCGTGGCTTCCCTTGCCTGTGCTTCCGCTTTTTGCAGATCAAGGAAACGGGTATAGGTTTGATTGAAGACTTTTCCGAACCGATATAAAATATCCAGGCTTTCATCCGATAATGGCTTGTTGCCAACAGTCTGTAAACCCCCGAATTGGCTAAATACAAAAGAGGCAACATATCTATCCAGGGCCCGATTGGCTATTTGTATTTCCTCAGGGAATCGTTTGAACTCCGTGTCTGTGTATAAATAATCATCGTACACTTCCTTCTCCTTACCTTCCAATACATAGACAAACTTTGGCGTACCGGCTTTCCACTCTTTCATCATGGCATGGTGAAAAGGATAGTCTTCAAACTTCATGTAGTACGATTCCGGGGCTTTTCCTTCCTGGGGATTAGCTGCCCAAACCATATTGGATTTATCTGGTTCATTGTAAATATTGATGATGCAAAAAGTAAGTGAAAAATCCAGTTTCGTTAGCTCGTGAAGCAATGTCGCTACCAAATCAGACAATTCACCTGTGTTTTGCATGGCCATGGCCCGAGCCCTGACCCGCTCCAGTCCAAGCTCAATTTGTGCCTCTAAGGCCTGTGCTTCCGCTTTCTGCAAATCGAGAAAACGGGTATAGGTTTGCTGGAACACTTTTCCAAAGCGCATAAGCGTGTTATTCTCTTCATCGGTATAAGGGATACCCGAAAAATTTTCGATGTAGAGAGAAATATTATCAAACAACACTGTTGATGCTGCAAGGCCGGGACAGTTTAAATAAAAATCTTTTGTTGCCTCGGGTAACCCGGGAACATATGATAAAAGCTCATGATAAAATTTATTCTTTTCTTCAAAATTTAAATTGGTGACAAAGAAATCTGCACCTTTTTCTTTTGCTTCGTTGAATTGATTTGCCCAAAAAGACTCAAAATATGGATGCGTTATTTTAGACGGTATATCCTGCTCATCAGCGATCCAAAAATGCCAATCTCCACCCGGGGTATAGTCAACAACAAAACCCGAATGGTCAAGATTGATTTTTAAATGAATGAGTTGCTGGTAAACTAATTTGATTACTTCTTTAAGCTCTTCACTTTTTTGCATGCCCATGGTCCTGCTCCTTACTCTTTCCAAAGCTGCTTCTATCTGTGCTTCCTTTGCTTGTGCTTCAGCTTTTTGCAGATCAAGATATCGCCGGTAGGTCTGCCCAAACACGCCGGCAAATCGTTTAAATATCAATGCAGATTCTGTTGGTATCGGCTCAGGGGTAAAAGCAAAAACCGCACCTTCCGGAAAATAGAAATCACTATGTAATTCAGATGCCGGCAAATCATCCAGGTTAAACCGGGTTGGATAACCGGGGAAATTGTTTATTGACGTGTAGTAATTTTTGATATCCTCTCCTGCCAATTCATAAGAGAAAAATTGTTCTTTGTTTTTCCAGGCATCAATTACACTGATCAGCATTGGATGTATTGTCACATCCAGGTACCCGATGATCAACGCAGCTTTTCCTTCTGTGTTTGCTTTTGCTGTCCATACTTCGGTAATGCCTGTATCGCCAAAGATTAATATGCCGCAGCGGTTTGATGTAACGCCCAAATTAAGGAGCTGGTCGAACATAGTGGCTACCGTGTCTCCCACATCCAGGCTGTTGTGCATGGCCATCGTTTTGCTGCGGACTCTTTCCAATGCTACTTCAATGGTGGCTTCCCTTGCCTGGGCTTCTGCCTGTGCCACATCCATATACCTGCGGTAAGCAAATTCAAACACATTCCTGAAACGCTTGAGCTGTTCCAGTTTTTCTGCTGAGATTGGACCGAAAGTTGAAATGCCAATGGCGCCTGTTTCGATAGAATAGAAATAAACATACAGGGCAGAAACATGATCAATTCTTGGATCATCTTTATCACCAATTCTTTTCCGGAATGCTTTCAAATCGGTTAAATCCTGGCCACTAAAAACGGTCTCTGAAAATGCATCATGCTTACTCCGAACCTGTCTTGTCTGCTTTTCAATGAGTGGGTGAATATCATACGTTAAATGAGTGATGCTTCTACCAATCAAATCAGAATAATCATTATTGACAAAAGTCGCCTGCTCATCATTATAAATATTAATCATGGCGTTCCTTAGTTCCATAAAACCCATGCTTCGAAGTTCATTAAACAATACTTCGCAAATGCCCGGCAGGTCATCCGGTTTGCGCATGCCCATGGCCATTGTCCGAACCCTTTCCAGTGCCGCTTCCATGGCAAGTTCTTTATTCTTCTCTTCCAGCTCGATGGTCCGGCGCTTCACCGCATCTCGGAGTTCAATATTTTCTTTTGTGATCTTTTCGATAGCAATGTTTTCGCCCTCTACTGTCCGTACGTCAGGCACAGAGGAATGCTGATAAATGAATTGCCAGCCATGATCTTTCTTTTCAATTAGTGTTGATGCCCTGAATTTTGAATAGAATTCCCAGCGCTCCTCATTTTTGACGTACATATCGAAGAAATCATTCATCATAACATAGCCATCCAAAAGTTCGGCTTTCACCACCCTGTTTCTCATGTCTATGTTGTCTCTCACCTGGTCGATAGTGTCATGGATAAATTGGAGTGCATCCAATTTATTAAAAAAGACTTCGCTTTCTGCACTACCGATCTGGATAAATCCGTCATCGAGCATCGGTATAAGCGCAGCAATATCACCTTTGATATAATTGAGGTAAAATGATTCATACCATGCTAATAGTGAAGACTTTTCTAATTCAGATAGTTCCATTGATTGGTTGGATGTTAGGTAAGGGGTAATTCAATTAAATCTGTTTTTTGTCTAAAAGCCTATAAAAACCAAGGATTCAGACAACTGGCATTGGAAGCAGTATCACAAACTCACTCCCTTCCCCTTCCTTTGTCTCTACCCTCAACTCCCCGCCATGTGCTTTCACAATATCATAACTCAAACTCAATCCCAATCCGGTTCCCAGGCCGGTAGGCTTGGTGGTAAAAAAAGGTTGAAAAATCTTTTCTTTTATTTTAACCGGTATCCCATTCCCATTATCCTTTACACGTATTTCAATTTTACCAGCTATCTTTTTTGTAGAGAGCGTAATGGTAGGGGTATAGTTTCCAGATTCCTGTTTCTGCCTTTCAGCAACTGCATAGAATGCATTATTATACAGGTTAATCAAAACCCGCCCAATTTCCTGTGGGATGACACTGATTTTATCAATTGCGGGCTCGAATATCTTTTCCAAGTTTGCGTTAAACCCACTTTCCCGGGCCTTGTAGCCATGATAAGCTAATCTTATATATTCATCCGCCAATACATTGATATCCGTAGCTTCTTTTTGTCTGGAACTGCGAACTGAATGTTGTAGCATTCCTTTGATGATGGCATCTGCACGCTGACCGTGGTATTTCACCTTCACTTCATTATCTCTGAGATTGATTAGCAGTTCCTTTAGCTCAAGAGATTTACCTATTTCATTGGCTGAAATAGCTTCATCGATCAACTCCTTATTAATTTCCGAAAAATTATTGACAAAGTTAAGCGGGTTTTGAATTTCATGAGCAATACCTGCAGTAAGCTCACCAAGTGATGCCATTTTTTCGGACTGAATAAGCTGGGATTGTGTAGACCTCAAATTAGAGAGTGTCTGCTCCAATATTTTATTAGCTTCCTTCTTTTTCACGTAGTTGCGATAAAGAATCAAACCAATAACAAGAAAGACAGTTAAGCCTGCCAGCATCGCATACATCCTGATTCTATTTTCAGTCAGTACTTTTTCACTTTCCAATTCCTTTAAACGAAGCAGGTCATCGAATGACATGTTTTGAAAATCGGACAAAGATTTTATCCTTGCCTGGTAAGCGCTGTCATTGGAAGCAAGGGCAAGTCCCTGATATTTGTATGCACTGTCATAATATTCATTCAGCTGATAGCTTTTGAATAAATTAGTATATGCATTTCCCAGTTCCTTAGACTCCATTGACAGTAAAAGGTCAAGATTCTTCCGGGCATAATGCAAACTGGAATCCTTATTTTTTTCATTCTCAAGATACAGCTGGGTCAGGGAAGCATAATTTGCCGTTAAATAAGTGAAGTTTTTTTGCTCTAAAGCAGATCGAATGCCTGCATGGAAGTTTTGAATGGCTTTTTTGGTGTTGTTTTGCTTAAGATAAATTTGCCCCATGATATGGTATGCATCTGAAATGTATTTTCTTCCGTCAGTATTACTCATTATGCGAACAGCATTTTCTTCCAGGATCAAAGCTGAATCTAATTTGTTAATAAGGATAAAAGATTTACCAAGGTTTTTATCCACTAAACCCAACATGGTTTCATTGTTTATTTCAAGTGCAATTTTTTTTGTTTCCATTAAATGAAATATCGCCTCGTCAATTTTTCCAGTGGTTCTCAAAAGGTGGCTGAAATCATTATGAATGTTGGATAGAAAATATAACCTGGCAAAACGTATTGAATTTAACTGATCTCCTGGCCACCAGGTTTCTGCTTCATTGTCCGGGGTTCCAGCAAGTTTCAATGCTTCCTGAAAGCATTGATAGGACTCAGGGAAACGGCCTAACTGCATTAAAGAATATCCTTTATTATTCTGTGCTGCTGCTTCATCTAGTTTTTTATTATTTTTTCTTGCCAGTAGCAGGGATTCCTCTTTGTAATAAAGCGCCGAGTCCGGGTTAACCTCAGTGTAATAACCTCCCATGATACTGTTTATCAGATACCGGGCTGAGTCGGTCCTGGCATTCTTAAGTGCTTCCCTTAAACTGTCAGTATTCTCTTCTTGTGCGGCAATAAAATATCCGGTTGACCTTAAAAAATTGACTTTATCAGTTTGTGCTGTCAAAAAAAGGGGTAATAACAGCAATAAAATTATTTTAATTAATAGTTTCAAAATATTTATTTAAAAACCTGGTTATTAAAAGAATTATTTCATCTTCTTACGCTCACTTTTCAGCATTCACTTTTCGTCTTCGGTATGAAAATGTAACAATTTTTGTCTTTACGGGGTTTTAGTTATGAAAAGGATTAAGCCAAGAGCCGTAGGCTCGCGCACATAATGTAACCCGGGGTTTAACCACGGGTGATTCATCGTGAGTAGCTCAAGGCCGGATGACTCCATGCGGGGTAAATCATACCGGCAACATGATTACAAACTCACTCCCTTCCCCTTCCTTTGTCTCCACCCTTAACTCCCCGCCATGCGCTTTCACAATATCATAACTCAAACTCAATCCCAGTCCGGTTCCCTGACCTGTAGGCTTGGTGGTAAAGAATGGCTGAAATATCTTATCCAGCACTTTTTGCGGGATGCCATTGCCATTGTCTTTTACGGAAATGATTACGGATTGCGGATTGCGAATTGCGGATTGATTACCATCGTCTGTGACGATTGGCGAATTAGCGGATTGGCGGATTAACGGATTATCAGATACAGAAACCAGTCGTGTACTAACAGTTACTTCAGGTTGAAAACCATGTCGATCAATTTTACTTTTCTCGCTTATTGCATAGAATGCGTTATTGTATAAATTCAGTAGTACCCTGCCGATATCCTGCGAAATGATATCAATTTTACCAATAGCAGGATCAAATTCAGTTTTCAAAGTGGCATTGAAGTTTTTATCCTTGGCGCGTAACCCGTGATAGGCCAGTCGCAAAAACTCATCCGCCAAAGCGTTGATATCGGTGGGTTGTTTATCGCCACTTGTTGTTCGGCTGTGTTCCAGCATACCTTTTACAATGGCATCGGCACGCTTGCCATGAATGTTTATTTTTTCCAGGTTACTTCGAATATCGGTGGCAATCAGCTTTGCCTCTGCACTATTTCCTTTGTCCATCTCTTCCTGCATCTCATCAAGTAATTCATTGCTCAGTTCAGAAAAATTATTGACGAAGTTCAATGGGTTTTGAATTTCATGAGCGATGCCTGCGGTAAGTTCTCCAAGAGATGCCATTTTTTCCGCTTGTACCAATTGAGACTGTGCCTGTTTCAAATCGGTAAGCGTTTTATCAACCTGTTCTTTTGCAGCCTCCAATTTATTGAAGTCTTCATAACGGGCATAGGCAGTCGAAAATGCATCAGCAAGATTTTGTACCAGGTTCAAATCGTTTTCATTCAGCGCGGCATCGTTACCCACATACAACATTCCCTGGAGGAATGGCAGAAAATGCAGGTATAAGTTAGTGGGCCGGTGTTCTGTTGCGTAAGAATCCAAAGAAGTAATAAAACCCTGCTGTATAAGGTTTTTAGTCCACTCAATAAATGCTGCCTCGTCCCAGTGTTGCTGATACATCTCCTTTTTTCGCCAATGCAAAACAGTTTCCCACAAATCAGCGGTGGCGGTATAAGGCAAATGAAATGATGCTATGGCTTTTCCATCAGGCGAGGAAAGGAAGGTATGAATGAGTTGCTCCGATTCGTCCATAATAAATACACCGCAGCGGATAAAGGGTACACCCAGGGTGCTGAGTTCATTCCAGATCATTGGTGTGATTTTTTCCAGGTCTGCCGTAGTACGCATGGAAGCTGTTTCCGCTCGAACCCGGTCCAGCGAAGCCTGCCTGATGGCTTCAAATGCATTGGCCTCAGACTTTTTAAGTTCCATGTACCGTTTAAATGTGAGGTCGATAATAGATCTGAAACGGTTCAGTATTTTTATTTCATCCTCGGTAAATGGTTTTTCGGACCATCCATAGAAACTACCTTCTGAAAAGGCGAGGTAGTAACCATATTGTTCATTGCCGGTTTGTGAATCGTCAGGAACATTAAAATTGGATCTTATTTTTTCATAATAGGTATTGATCTCTTCACCTTTCAAAACAGGGAAATAATCTTCACCAGCCATCCAGTGATCATAGATTGCCCTGAGGATGGGGTGATCATCCAATATAGCCCATCCTATCAAGGATAAACTTTTTTCTTCGGCTCCGGCCATCGCCGAATACAATAGATTTTTACGGTTTTCCCGGTTTTGAAGGCTAACCCCGCAACGCATAGGATGGAGGCCCAGTTTATTCAATTCGGTAAAAACCATACCGGCCGTTTCAATGAGATCATTACTATTGTGCATCGCGAGTGCCTTGCCGCGGACTTTTTCCAGGGCCGCTTCTATGGTTGCTTCCCTTGTCTGGGCTTCTGCCTTTTGTAAATCAAGGAATCTCGTATATGTCTGTTCAAAAACCCTCGCGAAGCGTTTGAATATGTCATGTGCTTCAGGGACTGGTTCGTAGGTGATGAACAATAAAAAACCCTGTGGGAAATACGCCATATGATTGATCTGGTATGTAGGCAAAGGAAACCCTGAAGCTATGATAGCGTCGAGCACATCGCTAATTCCAGGGAGCGTGCGCATATAGTTGTAGTGCGATGAACAAACCTCCCCACTCAGTTCGTCCACGTAAAAATATGCCTGGCTGTCGGCCCCCTCACGCATATGCATAAGCGCAGGTTCTTCAGTGAGGGGCATACGGAAAGGTGACTGAATAACTCCTTCACTACTCATAAAGAAAGTAGCTGCTTCTTTATTGTTTTCCCAAAGGCAGTAGCCTGCACTCCATGTGGGCATACCCAAAGACTGAACCTGCTGAAATAACAGGTTCGCGGCATCCGGCAGTTCATTACTATGTTGCATGGCCATGGTCCGGGCTCGTACCCTTTCCATAGCGAGCTGGATCTGTGATTCCCTTGACTGTGCCTCTGCGGTCTTTAGGTCGAGAAACCTGGTATAGGTCTGCTCGAAGACTTTACCTAAACGCCGAAATATATCGTGAGCTTCAGGAACAGGTTCATAAGTAATGAACATCAAACTTACTTTGTTACCAAATACAAAATGCTCATACTGGTGTGCAGGGAATCGAATACCATCTTCCAGCATCTTTTCAAACTGCTGATGCGCTGATGCCGTAAGTGCCCTGTAAAGTTTTTCAATTTTTTCTCCTTCCACATATAATACTATAAATTCCTTTCCGGATTTTCTAGCCTCCCCAATCTCCATCAATGCCTCTGCGGATGTTGTATCCACTATGTATGGCTCAATGAACTGGCCCGACGGGCTTGTTATATAATCCAGGTATGAATTGTTATCATCACTCCATACATTGAAGCCTGTGGTCCAGGTTTTGATACCCATTTCTTTGACCTGACTGAATAATAAACCTGCCACGTCTGCCAACTCACTACTTTTCTGCATTGCCATAGTCCTGCTCCGCACCCTTTCCAACACCGTTTCGATCTGCGCTTCCCTGGCTTGTGCTTCTGATTTTTGCAGATCCAGAAAACGGGTATAGGTCTGTTCGAATACTTTGGCGAATCGTTTAAACATATCGTGGGCTTCCGGCACCGGCTCATAGGTAATGAACATCAGGTAACCCTGTTTAAAATAGGCGATGTGCATTATTTGATACGTGGGGTGCGCAATGCCTGCTGCCTCCCATGCTTTCATCACATCGCCCGCCACGGGAAGTGTACTTAAATACCGGTAATGGGCGGCACAGGTTTCTCCACTGATTTCTTCCACATATAAATCTTCACCCCTTTGTGCAGCTTCATAGAAATGCAGGAACACGTCTTCTGTACCGGGTGTTATAAACGGTACCTGTATAGTACCCTCAGCACTCATCCAGGCAGTACAGGCTCTTTTGTCATCTTCCCAGATGTTATATCCGCAAGCCCATTGATGGAGACCCAATTCCTGTACTTGCTGAAATAATAATTGTGCAGCATCCTGAAGTTCGTGACTATGGCTCATCCCGATGGTACGGGAACGAACCCTTTCCAAAGCTGCTTCAATTTTTGCTTCTTTTACCTGGAACTCTGACTTCTTTAAATCCAGGAAGCGCTTGTAAGCCAGGTCAAATGCCTTTGTTAACCTGAGTACTACTTGCTCCTGCATCGAGCTTAGTCGAACACTGCCGATGTTGAATAAATATCCGTTAGCAAAATTAAATGTATAGATCACAGCGTTTTTTGGGGATATTTTCAAGAACTCATCCATCGAAAATGGTATACCTTTTTCTTCAAATAATTTACTAATATAACTACCCGCCCATGTTTGGTGTGCCAGGGTTGCAGCCTCATCAAGTTCTAAAAGATTAAAAGGGTCCTG
>JANMMA010000418.1:0-3202 GCA_031372815.1 Sphingobacteriales bacterium | reverse complement strand
TTCATATAAGACCCTGATGCATTCAGACACTTTATCGACTGGCATGAAACCAGCCGGACAAACAATGCCTACCACATCGCCTTTTTTCAAATAAAGTGGGACTATAACCGCTTTTCGGGCCATCTTTTTTTTGGAAAGTTAAGTATATGATGCGAATCATTTAGTAACACTGGCCGTTTTCACATTATCGCATCACCGCATCAATCACATTGTGGAACTGGTTTCCACCAGTTCCACCCCGTCTTTCCTTACCGTAAGCATATGTTTCATTCCATGCTTAATGGCGGGGTTGTCTTTTTGGTGACCCACTGGAAAACCAAAACAAACGGGATACTTGTAGGCAGAAACTTTTTCGTACATCACATCATACAGTGTTCTTCCAAATTCTTCGCCGGGGTCATCTGGCTTCACCTTAAATCCACCGATGATCAGGCCCTTAAGTTTATCTAATTTTCCTGCTCGTTTTAATGTCATCAGCATACGGTCAATACTATACATATATTCGCCGGCTTCTTCCAGGAACAAAATTTTTTCGTCCGTATTCAGTTCTGATTTACTGCCCAGCATGCTGATGATGATGGATAGATTTCCTCCCACGAGAATGCCAGATGCAATGCCCGTCCGATTCTGATCCTGAGGTACGACAGCGTACTTCATCGACGTTCCGGTCAGCGCACTTTTTATGGATAGGATACTTTGCTGCACAATGGGTTCAGCAATAGCAAAGTCCAACGGAAAACTATTACACATTTTAGAATGTATGGATGCTATATGATAATTTCTTTCCAGGTGAAGGTGAAACGCAGTGATATCACTAAATCCAATCAGCCATTTAGGCTTCTCCTTAAACCTTGTATAATTTAGTTTATCCATCATCCTGCTTACTCCGTATCCGCCCCTGGCGCACATGATGGCTCGCACGGAATGGTCATCCAGCAAAATCTGCATATCCTTCGCACGCTCTTCATCAGTTCCACCAAAACTGAAATCCTTCTTACCAACGGTCATGCCTACACGAACAACAAGACCCCATGATTCCATTTGTTGAATAGCAGGTTGAATCTCTTCCAGGCTAATCCATCCTGCCGGACAGGTAATGGCAATCTTGTCACCTTTTTTGAGATAAGGAGGTACAACTACAGTAGGTCCAGTATCATTTATCGATCCGTCAGCAAACGAAAGTGAAGTCAACGCTGGCACGAGTGAAAGGAATTCCTGTCTTTTCATGCGCTTAAAGATAACGCAAACACAAAGAACCCCTCAGCTTTACGTGAGGAGAGCCGGTATGTCGCCAGATTACGGTAAATTTGTCCCCCGCCGCAGCCGGCGTAATCAATCAACAAGCATGACGCCTAAAAGATACCTAATCACTTCAGCCCTTCCTTACGCCAATGGTTTAAAGCATCTCGGCCACCTCGCAGGTGCCTATCTGCCCGCAGATACGTATACCCGCTTTCTGCGTGCCCGGAACGCGGATGTGGTATTTGTATGCGGAAGCGACGAGCACGGCACTGCCATTCCCATACAGGCCATGAAAGAAGGAACTACTTCGCAGGCTATTATTGATAAATATCACGAGTACTGTAAACAAAATTTCAAAGACCTTGATATTTCCTTTGATATATACCATCGTACCTCATCGCCAGTTCACCATGAAACTTCGGCAGAATTTTTCACTTACCTGAATGACCGCAAAGAACTAAGTGTGATCGACAGTGAGCAGTATTACGATGAAGAGGCAAGCACATTTCTGGCCGATAGGTTCATTAAGGGCACCTGTCCGAATTGTGGCTATGAAAATGCTTATGGCGACCAGTGCGAACGTTGCGGAAAAAGTTTAAGTCCGGATGAACTCATCAACCCCCATAGTACCCTGAGTGGTAAACCTCCCGTTAAGAAGAAAACAAAACACTGGTACCTGCCGTTGGATAAGCACGAGGACTTCCTGCGTAAGTGGATCATTGAAGAACACGGCGAAGATTGGAAAACCAACGTACTGGGTCAGTGTAAGAGTTGGATCGATGGAGGGCTGCAACCACGCGCGGTAACCCGTGACCTTGACTGGGGTGTGAAGGTTCCACTCGCCGATGCGGAAGGAAAAGTATTGTATGTATGGTTCGATGCCCCCATAGGATATATCAGCGCCACTAAACAATGGGCGATAGATAACCATAAAGATTGGAAACCATACTGGACTGATAGTGACACTAAACTCGTCCATTTTATCGGAAAGGATAATATCGTCTTCCATTGCCTCATTTTCCCGGTGATGCTGAAACTTCATGGATATATTTTACCGGATAATGTTCCGTCCAATGAATTCATGAATCTGGAAGGTGATAAAATGAGTACCAGCAGGAACTGGAAGATCGATATGCAGGATTATATCGATGATTTTGTGAAGAAGGATAATGGCGGTCCGCAGGCCGTTGACATGCTCCGCTATTATCTTACCCAGATAGCTCCCGAAACGAAGGACAGTGAATTTACCTGGAAGGGTTTTCAGGATGCCGTAAATAACGAACTCGTTGCTGTGTTTGGAAATTATGTAAACCGCACATTTGTGTTGATGCATAAACTTTGTAATGGCAAAGTGCCCAAACTGCACGAAGACATAATGGATGATGCAGACCGCCAGATGCAGGATGCGTTCCGGGAAACTGCTACACAGGTGAGTGATGATATTGAACACTATCGCTTCAGGGATGGATTATTCAAAGTAATTGACCTGGCCAGGAAAGGAAACAAGTACATGCAGGACAAAGAACCATGGATCAAAGCGAAGAAGATTGATGGTTTCGGTAATCCACTACCCGATGCACAAAAAGCCATCGACAATTGTATACATATCTGCCTGCAAAGTTGTGCAAACCTGGCGGTCATGATCAATCCTTATCTGCCAAACACCGCAAAAAAACTGCTGGGCATGATGAAGGTGGTCGATAAGATGCTTGAATGGACAAATGCCGGCAAGCCTAAATTGCTTAGTGTTGGATACACACTACGTGCGCCGGAATTGTTGTTTAGAAAGATTGACGACAGTGAAGTGGCAACACAGATTTCAAAGTTGCAGAAGAATGAAGCGAGGGCTTTTGTTGAGGCCGAAGAAAATACCCAGTCCGGAGATTCGTCAATTCGCCAATCCGCCAATTCGCCAATGGCCGAAGGCCAATCCGTAATCCGTAATCCGCAATCCGTAATC
>JANMMA010000326.1:0-3423 GCA_031372815.1 Sphingobacteriales bacterium | reverse complement strand
TTAATTTTTTGCTGTCGTTCAATATCCAGTAATTGCTTTTCCTTCGAAGGAACGGAACTCATCTTTGTTTTCGCCTTGTCAAGTTGCCGTTGAATATCTGATTCTGTGATTTGATATGACTGCCTTACATTTCGCAGCGTTTCCAGTAACTGCTCTCTTAACTTGCTGATATTGGCGTCAATTTCAATTAAAGCAGGGTTATACTGACCCGTTGTTCGGGTGATGTTCTCCCTCTGCAATTGAAACCGGTTATAATCAAGTATTATTGGGCCAAGCGTAGGTTCCTGGATACCAAGGTTTGTGGGTACAATTTTAAAATGGTTTTTATCTTCCTTCAGGTAATTAAAAAGATAATCAAGGATACTGATCTGTACCTTCTTTTCCGTAAGACTTTTATTATTTTCCGACAATTGATCAAAATATAAACCAGCCTGACTCGATAAATCATAGATTTCATTCTTCTCTTTATAAGTTAGAAGGTTACCTTCCACCGAGCCTAACTCTTCCTTCAAGGTATCAAGCCGCTCATCAATGAACTGGATTGTAATTTGGGAGATCTTTCGTTTGTCTTCCATATTCATCCTTCCATACTCCATCATGATTTCATTGACGAAATCCTTTCCAAGCTTTATATTCTCTGTCTCCATGGAAAGAAGCAGGATGCTTGACTGGTCATTTACTGGTGCCACCTGTAGTGCCCCTACCAAAGAACCCGCAGCGCTTTCTAATGGCTGATATGAAACTATAAATTCATTCGTATTAAAAATAGTCAGGGGAACCATGGAATCCCTTTCCAGCCGGAAAATGCCTGAACCAATCTGGAATTCACTGTTATAGGGAACTTCATTATTGCCTTGCTCATATAGAGTAAATGATTTTTCCAATGCAGTTATTGCAATGGAAAAACTTTTTGAAGAATCATTGATTTTAATTGGGGCCAGTTTGAAGGGTTCAACTCCATAAATCCTGGATGTAATCACATTTCCCTTATTATAATATGCCTGGTTTAGTTTCAGCGTTTTTACTACCCTTGCCGTAATAGGTGTTGATTGAAGAATCTGGACTTCATTACTGAGATTTATATTATCTCCAAACATGAAAATGTCTTCCAGGCCGGAATTTGACTTTGATCTGCTGTCCTTATTGATAAAAAGCTTTCCGCTAACCCTGTAAATAGGTTTTGCGTATCGGAGATTGGTATAGGCGAGGATCAGGCAAGCAACAATAGATAAAAATACCCAAGGAATAAATCGGGTATATTTCAAAAGGAATTCCTTCAGAATAAACTCCTTCTCGCCTTCTGACTTTAATTCCAGTTTGCCATTATATGATTCAGCCATTGTTGGGAAATAGGTTATGGATATTAGATTTCATCGGAATAAGGTAATCAACACAGCAATGGACACAACAATTGAGGCCAAAGTTGAAGCAATAGTGAGTTTACGGGAAGTTTCCTGTTCCGAAAGGCCAGGCTTTTTAGGATTTGAGTTAACGATGACAATATCATTTTGTTTCAGGTAATAGTATGGAGAAGACGTTACGCTGGCCCTACTTACATCAAGCTTACCATATTCCCTTTTACCATTGCTTAGTCTAACTACGGTAATATCTTCTTTTAATGCATAAATAGATAAATCTCCCGCAAGGCCTAAGGCTTCCAGAATATTGATGTTATCACCGCTTACCTGGATAATCCCGGGTTTGTTTACCTCACCGAGGAATGTGATTTTAAAATTTTTTGTACTTATTGTGAAGTATGGATTCGTCAAATATGGCGTGAATTTCTCTTTTAAAAGATTTTGCAATTGCTCCCTTGTTAGCCCGGCCACATGAACCTTGCCAATGGCATACATCTTGATATTACCATCTTTATCAATTAAATATTCAGGTCCGGAAGCGACAGACCCGGGAGTTGACGAAGCTGATTGAGTTTGAGATCCGCCCCCTTGTTGATTAAATATAGCTGTAGCAGCAGGATTATCACTGTAGATATTTATTACCAGCATGTCTTCCGTCTGAAAAATAAGCTCAGGCGCATTCACTACACGATTTAAGGAATCCATATTCATCATATAAGGCAGGGGGCGGGACACTTTACAAGAGGAGAATAAATAGATGATTATGATTATGCCAACGAGGGAAAGGAGTCTTTGCATTAATTATCGGATATAAATGATTTAATCTTTATTGGAGACCTTTGCCTTGGAAACATGGGCCACAAGCAGGTATCCCATGCTTTCAATCAGAACCTCCACTTTATTTCCCAAAACTCTTCTCACAATTCCGCTCTGGTTCATAAGCGCGCCTGTGTTAATCGTAACCCTTGAATCAACCTTAACGTCTACAGGCTCTGCCTGTACATCTTCAAATTCATCCAGGAATTTCCTGATCATATCAATCTCTTCTTCCCTGATCACCGCAGGCTTGCCTTCCGCATACACATAATTCAGGACACCACCCACTTCCCTAACCTTTGTTTTCTCGGCTTCAGACACGTGGACAAAGACATATGACTTAAAAAGTGGCTCATGAACCAACTTTATTCTGTCACTCCACTTTTTCCTGACTTTATTTAGTGGACAATAGCTCTCTATATGTTGCTGATCACAAAGGAGATGTACTTTCTTCTCCCACCGAGGCTTGGTATAAACGGCGTACCACTTTTTCGAATTGTCCATTAGTAATCATTTAATTAGACAGCTTCGCCACCTCAGTCACAACATCTTATTTGCGACGGATCATGTCGTGTTCCATATATAGAAAAACCATTAACCATAATTACTTGGTTTTCAGCTAATTAATACACTAAAGACGGGTCTGGTTAATGGGTTCGTTATATGACCGCAAATATACGGCATATATTAGTATTCCATATTGAATAGGAAGGGATTAGATACGCCATTAGCACGGCTAATCAGCCTGTTCAACCTTCCCATTTCGCAGGAAATAACGGGTATTTTCTTCCAGGCAAATCGCAGTGCCGTTTGCGTCAAAACTAAGCCTTACCCCCGTCTTACTGATCCAGCCTACCTGTTGTGCAGGATTCCCAACCACCAATGCAAAAGCAGGAACATCCCTGATGACCACTGCCCCTGCACCGATTAGTGCATATACACCAATCTCCACTCCACAAACAATGGTGGCATTAGCACCTATGGATGCCCCTTTCCTGATGTATGTGGCCTGATATTCTGATTTCCGTTCTATAAAACTCCTTGGATTGGTAACATTGGTGAATACCATGGAGGGACCCAGAAAAACATCATCCTCAACCACCACACTGTTGTAAACCGATACATTATTCTGGATCTTGACGCCATTACCGATCACGGTATTATTATCGATATAAACATTCTGCCCGATATTACAGCGTTCACCTATCTGGCTGGTCGGCATCACGTGACAGAAATGCCAGATCTTAGT
>JANMMA010000283.1:0-3509 GCA_031372815.1 Sphingobacteriales bacterium | reverse complement strand
GGATCTTTTCAAGGTCGCTATAGCAATTTTTCATTTGTTGTTCCATATTCCCAGGGGCAACGATTATCCCGGAATCGTTCATACTTACAGCTCCGGAAATTTTAAGGTCGTCACCAATTCTTACCGCATGGGTATAACCGAATTCTTTTTCCAATGCAGGACGGAGACTGAAAAACTCAAGGGTATCTGCCCGTAATTTCGCAGATTCTTTTAACGTATCGTTGGAACTGTTACAGCCAACTATTATATAAATGCTTGCGACAACAAAGAAAAATTTTGTCATAATAATCAGTTTTGTTGATAAAGTGCGAGAAAAGTATGATATTTTTCCATATGTAATGCGTACTGTACCAAATATAACATCAAAGCGTAAAGGCTCTGACAGTTCGTTATAAATATCAGGTTATGGTTAGATTCTTTTTAACTGGATTTTATTTATCACTCATCATAGGCGTCACTGCACAAAGCCAAATAAAAACTTCAGGAAATCCCATTTTCAAAGGCTGGTATGCTGATCCGGAAATCAGCATCTTCGGTAAAACCTACTGGATCTACTCAACGTATTCAGCGAAATTTGAAAAACAGGTATTTTTTGATGCATTCTCTTCCAAAGACCTTATTACCTGGAAAAAGCATTCACGTATTGTTGACACAACTGCTATCAAATGGGCCAAACGCGCCATGTGGGCTCCATCTATCACGGAAAAAAATGGCAAATACTATTTCTTTTTTGGTGCAAATGATATCCAATCTGACAAAGAATATGGCGGGATAGGTATAGCCGTCGCAGATCATCCCGATGGCCCTTTTAAGGATTACCTTGGTAAACCTCTAATTGATAAATTTCATAATGGAGCGCAACCTATTGACCAGTTTGTTTTTAAAGATGGGGATGGACAATACTATCTGATCTATGGAGGATGGCGACATTGTAATATTGCAAAATTGAATAAAGATTTCACCGGATTTCTCCCGTTCAATGATAGCAGTATATATAAAGAGATAACACCCGATGGTTATGTGGAAGGATCATTCATGTTTGTGCGCGACGGGAAATACTATTTCATGTGGTCAGAAGGCGGGTGGACGGGACCAGATTACAGTGTCGCCTATGCTATTGCAGATTCACCACTTGGCACTTTTAAACGCGTTGGTAAAATTTTACAACAGGATAGCAGTATTGCAACCGGCGCCGGGCACCATTCCGTTATTCAGGTTCCAGGCGAAGACAAATGGTATATTGTATATCACCGTCGGCCCCTTAACGAAAAAGACGGCAATTCCCGGGAAGTATGTATAGAGGATATGTATTTCGACAAGAACGGTTATATAAAACCCGTAAAATTGAGTAATGAAGGCGTAAAGGCACAATCAATTAAATGATCGTGGCTGGCAAGATTTCCTTTGACTTTGCCATATAATTTATTAACGCTCTTTTTGTAACACAGATAGAAACAGTGTGTATGGTAGCAAGATTTTCCAGATCTGTTCAATTAAACACAAAATATTATTTTGTAGTTAGTTTGCTCTTTCTCTTTTTTCCCTCCTGTCATCCTGCGATGGAAACTTTTAGAAACCCTCTCCTGTCCCAAGGCGCTGATCCATGGTGTATCTATAAGAATGGCTACTACTACTATACAAATACGACAGGAAATAACATTACGATTTGGAAGACCGGGTCCATTGCTAAATTATCTTCCGCTGAAAAGAAAATAGTGTTCACAACGCCTTCGGCAGGACCCTATTCACACGATATATGGGCGCCTGAGATCCATTACCTCAATGGAAAATGGTATATCTATTTTGCGGCCGATAGTGGAAATAATGTAAGCCACCGGTTATGGGTACTCGAAAATGATTCTAAAGATCCATTTGAAGGAAGCTGGTCATTGAAAGGAAAACTGACCACACCAGATGACAAATGGTCCATCGACGGAACAGTTTATGAACAGAACGGGAAAATGTACCTGTTATGGTCGGGCTGGGATAGCGATATAAACGGTCAGCAAAACATTTATATCGCTTCAATGAACTCGCCCTGGTCTGTGGAGGGTAAAAGAGTAAAGCTTTCAAGCCCCATATTTAATTGGGAAAAAAATGGTGACCTCAATTCTCCCGATGATGTACCCCATGTAAACGTTAATGAAGGACCACAGATACTTCACCATAATGGCAAATTGTTTTTGATCTATTCTGCAAGCGGTTGCTGGACGGATCAATACGCTTTGGGTATGCTGTCTACTGCAGATACCAGTAACCTGATGGATTCTCTTTCATGGAACAAAGAATCAAGGCCTGTTTTTACCCAAAACCCGGAGCAGGGAGTTTATGCGCCAGGCCATAATTCGTTTTTTACTTCCCCTGATAATAAAGAGAATTGGATACTTTACCACGCGAATAGCAAGCCTGGCCAGGGATGCGGGAAACAACGTGCACCCCGTGCACAACCATTTACCTTCTCCAAAGATGGAATTCCTTATTTTGGGAAGCCATTGTCGAATAAAGCCCGGATAAAAATACCATCTGGAAAATAAAGTATATGGTCCTTTACGAGCAGTATCAACCAAGCCCACGAATTCGGAGGCTTAGCGTTCTTTATCTGATGATCATGTACAAAGGCGATTCATTAAATGGCAAAAAAAAACCGGGAATAACATGATTCCTGGTTGTGTAAAATATCCCGAGCGGACCTTTAGCGTTGATAAACTGAAGTTAAAAAGAGCAATTAAAAATCACTCTTTTTAACTTGTAGTCAGACTACCATCTTTTGTTACTATCGCGGGGAGTTTTTTCCCTGGCAACAGTTACAGACATAGCCCGGCCCTGAATATCTTTGTTGTTCAGACCTTTCATAGCTTCGTTTGCTTCGGCGTCAGATTCCATTTCCACAAATCCAAAACCACGACTGCGGCCTGTTTCTCTGTCGGTAATGATCTTAGCAGAAGATACTGTTCCGTACTGCTCGAATAATTTTTTCAGATCTTCATCCACAGCATGAAAGCTGAGGTTTGAAACGTACATGTTCATAATACAATAATTTTTAAAAATGCAATTAAAATACCTGTGAATAAAATCAGCCGCAAAAAAGTAGAGAGGATATTAACTATTACCGGTATTACTGGCGTAAGAAGTAAGAATTGATACTGTCAGGACTAGTTGTGATTGCTTTTTTTCACGGGATAAAGATAAACTAATTTGGAAATAAATTGCTTTTTATATTAAAACCTGTTTTTAAAGGTCTTATGCCCTGTAACGTGAGTAATATTTTATACCTTTTCGAACAGATAAAATGGTGTTTAAAATCAACGATATGAGCATAAAAAGGTCTTTTTTGCTACTGATATTTGTTTTGCCTGCATTGATTTCAATGGCCGATGTGACGCTTCCCAGGATATTTGGCGATAATATGGTGCTCCAGAGAAATAAACCCATTAGCATATGGGGATTGGCTGCTGCCGGAGAAAAGATATCGGTCCAGTTCCACGACCAGGGAAAGTCAGCCAAAGCAG
>JANMMA010000281.1:0-2283 GCA_031372815.1 Sphingobacteriales bacterium | reverse complement strand
CCTTAACGGTTCTGCCATCCTTGATGTCAAGGCAGGGAATGATTCTCTTGGTGATCATGATAGAAAAGTTTGATAATTATCGAGGTCGATCATGATAGAAAAATTTGAAGAACACGAAGGTTAATCATGATAGAAAAGTTTGAAGATCGTCAAGAGTTATCCGGTTTTCATAGATCGCTTTGCCAATAATTACTCCGGCACACCCTGACGCTTTCAATTCCCGAAGATCTTCCAACCGGCTAACACCTCCACTGGCAACGAGACTTACTAGCGGGTTATGTTTTATGATCTTTTCATAAAGGGCTGTAGCCGGACCTTCGAGCTTTCCGTCTTTACTGATGTCGGTACAGAACATGTAACTAATTCCTTTTGACTGATAATGATCCACAAAATCAAGTATACCCGTTTCGGTTGTTTCAAGCCAACCTCCGACAGCTATTTTTTCATTGCGGAAGTCGGCACCAAGGAAAAAACATTTGCTTCCATAGGTATCGATCCAGCGAGAAAATAAATCGGGTGCTTTAACAGCCAGACTTCCGATCACAGCCCATTCTGCTCCGCAGTCCACCACCTTTTTCAAGTCCTCTTCTGTTTTTATCCCTCCTCCGAAATCAACTCTTAATGTAGTCTGTCCGGCTATCTTTTCCAGTACTTTCCAATTCACTACCTGGCCTGCTTTCGCGCCGTCAAGGTCAACCAGGTGCAGCCTGGTGATCCCCGCGGCCTCAAAACTTAGGGCAACTTCAAGTGGTTCGTTATGATACACGGTTTTTTGGGCATAATCGCCCTGCGTGAGCCTGACACATTTGCCATCAATAATGTCTATAGCCGGTATGATTTCCATGGAAGGATTATAAGGAAAGAAAATTTATCAATAACTGTTCACCGGCCAAAGCGCTCTTTTCAGGATGAAACTGCACGCCAAAAAAATTGTCGCGCTGTAATGCTGCACTATATGGAATGATATAATCTGCAACCCCGTTTGTGTGGTCACCTTTGGTAGCGTAATAACTGTGTACAAAATAAAAAAAACTGCCTTCCGGAATGTTGTTAAATATTTTGGTAGATGTCTGGTTTACCTTATTCCACCCGATCTGTGGAATTTTTAGTCCTGTCTCGCCAGCAACAAATTTTTTCACCGGTTCGTCAAATATTCCGAGGCAATGGGTATCGTTTTCTTCTGAATAACGGCACATCAGTTGCATCCCCAGGCAAATACCGAGAACGGGCTGGGTCAATCCGCTGATCAGTTTATCCATACCCCTTTCATTCAGATAACGCATCGCTGAACTTGCCTCTCCCACACCTGGAAAAATTATCTTATCTGCAGACCTGATAACATCAGGGTCATCCGACACTATAGCAGACTTGCCGATACGTTCCAATGCATACAATACCGATTGTATATTGCCAGCGTTATATTTGATGATAACCGTGTCCATGATTAGTTGTTGAGGAGCACCGACCGCAAAAAAGATTCTGTGGCTTTTTTGACATCCTTTGAGCCTGATAAAGCCTTAATATATGCACTTCCTATGATTGCACCGCTGGCATGTTCACAGGCTTCCGTAAAGGATTTATGGTCCTTGATACCGAAACCAACGAGGATAGGATTTTTCAATCCATATGTTTTCAGCCTGAGTAAATATTCCTGAACGCTAACCATTACTTTGTCTGATCCCGTGGTTGAAGAAGAAGACACAGCATATAAAAATCCCGTACTCAGCTGGTCAAGTTTTTTTACCCTTGTTTCTGAGGTTTCCGGTGTTACTAAAAAAATAAAGTCAAGACCGTAATGCTGCAGAACCTTTCCATATTCCTTTTCAAATTCGTGCTCCGGAAGATCAGGCAATATCAACCCATCAATTCCCAGGGCAGCCGCGTCTTTACAGAACTTTTCAAATCCGTATTGCATCACAGGGTTCATATATCCCATGAGTATAACGGGAACGTGTATTCGATCTCTGAAATTCTTTAATTGTTCGAATAATGTTGTGATGGTCATGCCATTGGCCAGTGCACGAGCACTGCTTAGCTGGATCACTTCGCCATCAGCCAGCGGATCGCTGTAAGGCATACCAAGTTCGATGAGGTCGGCACCATATTCCTGCAAGGCCTCCATTACCTGAAGTGTGCTATCAAGTTCAGGAAATCCTGCAGTACAGTATACATTGAGCACCTGGCCAGGCTTTTTTGTAAATAGGGTTTTAATGCGCGACATCAGGTGGTGGTTTTTTGTAACAGTTCAAAGGTATTAATGTGCGACATCAGGTGGTGGATTTT
>JANMMA010000277.1:0-8467 GCA_031372815.1 Sphingobacteriales bacterium | reverse complement strand
CTAATAGTATTTTTCGGCCTTGCTTACCTTATTTCGTGGATAATTTGGTTGCCTTTGTATGGACATATTTTCGGTCTGACCAATTTTCCGGCTTTACCTTTTAATCATGCTATCGGTGGAATGGGACCTTTAATATCATCTTTCTTAACAACCTGGATTTTCTTAAAAACAGACGGAGTAAAAAAACTTTTAGCAAGATGTTTTCAAATCAAACCACTGACATATTTAGCAATTGCATTCTTCAGTCCCTTCATACTTGTTTTGCTTGCCGCACTAATAAGTTATTTCATCAGCAAGACACCAATTAATTTTTCGGGGCTTTTAACAACTAAAGAATTTCCTCATTGGAACTTGCTTACTTTTTTCGTTTACAATGTAATATTTTTTGGTTTCGGTGAAGAAGTTGGCTGGCGTGGTTTTGCATTGCCGAGACTTCAAAACAAATTAAACGCATTTACCGCAAGTATCATCCTGACTTTATTTTGGGCATTGTGGCATTTACCTTTATTTTTTTACAGACCTGGTTATACTACAATGGAGATTGGAGGAATAGCTGGTTGGGTTTTCAGTTTGTTGACAGGAAGTATTTTATTGACTTGGTTATATAATTCATCAAGAGCAAGTATTTTAATCTGTGCTGTTTTTCATTCAACCATTGACATTGCATTTACAACCGACATTGCTGACAAAAGCATGGTAAACTTTATGGGGTTTTTAATAACCGTTTGGGGCCTCTTGACAATTTTAATATTTAAACCAAAAAACCTGGCGACCAATGACAGAGAACAGCACCTGCCGCTGGCATTAGAGTAAATAATTATTTTAAAAATATTTAGCTATGAAAACAAAAAGCATTCTCATTCATTCAAAACCTGAAAAAGTTTTTCTGCAGATGGATGATTTTTCTAAAACAGGAATGCACATGGGCGAAAGCTCCATGATGATGGGAAGTAAATTAAAGTTGGAGCAACTTTCGATAAACCCAACCGGAGTTGGTGCAAGTTATCGCTGGTATGGAAAGATGATGGGAATGACAATGGATTTTAGTGAAACTGTTACAAAGTGGCAGCCGCCCAAACTCAAGGAATGGGAAACAGTCGGTGAAGCAAAAATCATCATCATGGCATGGTATAGGATGTGGTTTGAAATTTCTCCTGCCGAAAATGGAACTACCGCAAAACTTTCTATCAGCTATCTGCTACCCAAAGAATGGTACTATAAAATCCTTTCTTTCTTTTTTGCAAACTGGTATTGCAATTGGTGTTTGAATAATATGCTCAACGATACAAAAGAAAAGCTCGAAAATAAAACATCTGAAAAGGTGGAAGGAGGCGTTCAGGTATGATTGATAATACTCAGGATATTGAAACACTGGATAAACTCCAGCAGGAAACATTCGGTTATTTTTTACATGAAACCAATCCCTCTAACGGGTTGGTGATTGACAAGACTGCACCTGACTGGCCGGCCAGTATTGCCGCTACAGGACTGGCGTTAGCCTGTTATCCGGTAGCTGTTGAAAGGGGTTTTATGACAAGAGCAGCAGCCGTGGAACGAATACTTACTACGCTGCGTTTCTTTTGGAACAGTAAGCAAGGTACAGAGCCAGACGCAACCGGCTACAAAGGATTTTATTATCATTTTCTGGACATGCAGACTGGCCGCCGTGCCTGGCAATGCGAATTGTCAACCGTAGATAGTGGTTTTTTGCTGGCTGGTGCATTAACTGCGGGAATTTATTTCGATGCCGTTACAGCCGACGAAATTGAAATCCGCAATCTCGCCGATGCACTCTACCGCCGGGCCGATTGGCAATGGGCGCAAAACAAGGGTGTAACGTTAACACATGGCTGGAAACCTGAAAGAGGATTTCTGAAATACCGGTGGGAAGGTTATGATGAGGCGCTGCTGCTATATATGCTTGGGCTTGGTTCACCAACTTATCCCTTACCCCAAAGCAGTTACACAGCCTGGACTTCAACATACAAATGGGAACACAATTACGGATACGATTATCTTTATGCCGGGCCGTTATTCATTCACCAGCTCTCACATGTATGGATTGACTTTCATGGAATTCAGGATGAGTATATGCGAACTAAAGGCATTGATTATTTTGAGAACAGCCGCCGTGCAACTTATGTGCAGCAACAGTATGCAATCAGCAATCCACTTGGGCATAAGGACTATGGCCCCCATTGCTGGGGCATAACTGCAAGCGAAGGCCCTGGCCCTGGTACTATCAAATTGAACGGTAAGAATCAGCGGTTTTTTGATTATGTAGGACGGGGTGTGCCTTACGGGCCAGACGATGGCACCCTTGCGCCGTGGGCATTGGTGGCATCCCTCCCGTTTGCGCCAGAAATAGTTTTGCCTGCACTCAACCATTGCATTCACCAGGCAAAAATGACAAAGTATAATCGCTATGGGTTCAAGGCATCTTTCAACCCGTCTCACCCAGGTAACTCCGGAAATCCTTACGGATGGTGGGTTTCACCTTTTCATTTTGGGCTTAACCAGGGGCCAATTATTTTGATGATTGAGAACTATCGCTCAGGTTTTTTATGGGAACTAATGAAGCAGTGTCCTTATCTCATTAAGGGATTGCGCCGGGCAGGTTTTACGAATGGATGGTTGTAGTGCTGCTGTTGAAACCGATCAATATGTTTGGGCAATGTTGCTGTTTAAATAATGTGCTTAATGATACAAAAAAGAATCTTGAAAAAGGCAGGGCATTATCCAATTTAAGGAAGATGTTTTAAAATAATCAACGAAGTAAAACCAAATAAGATGTTTAAAAAAGCAGCAAATAAACTCTTTCTGTACGGGTTTAAAATACAGGCAGCAACGGCAGCTAAAAAGGTGCTTATTCACCATTACAAAAGTGAAGAAGTAAAAGAGTTGTAAGCTTTAACTGTGTGAAATGTCCTGTAGCGGAATACTTTCAATCAAAAGGGGTTTCTGAATTTTGTGTGGCAACATGGTGTGCATTAGATTATCCATTGGCCGAAATGTGGGATGCCAGGTTAGAAAGAACCGGAAGCATTGCAGGTGGTGCGGAAATATGTGATTTCCGTTGGATACTTAAAGAGGATAAAAAAATCGCTGAATAAATGATAAAACTTAAACCATATTCTTCATCAATGCTAGCACTCGGAGGATTTCTTCTTGTTGCAATAGGCATTTATTTCATTTTTCTGCGATCGTCTTTTTTACCGGAAGATTTACGCTACATGAAAACAACTTTACCAATTATTGATAATTCTGCACCGGGTCTATCTGCCTGGCTTCAAAAAGTTTTTTGGGTAATGGGAGGTTACATTTTTACAACAGGATTGCTAATTATTTTTATTGCATTCACGTCTTTTCGGAAACGCTTGCGTGGAGCATTTAGTATCGTTACACTTGCAGGAATAAGTTCACTAGGTTCTATGGTGGTTGTAAATTTTATGATTGATTCAGATTTCAGATGGGTGTTATTAACTTTTACACTGCCGTGGATAATTGCATTAATTATTTACAGGCTTCATAAATAAAAAATCAGCATGGAACATCAACTTCATTTCGAAATACCTATAAATGTGGATACGCTGAAATCACCAAACAATCAGGCCATCTTCCCCATAACCAGATTCCATCATATTCGTAAGGATGCAAATATCAATTTCCAACTTAACAGATTCCTTATATCTGGATTAGAAGATGTGTTTGCAGAAATTGGACGCCACGTTGAAAATTATGATGATTGGAAGAAACTGTTTTGTGCTAAAGCTGCGGCTTTTGAAAAAGAAGGCAATACGGATTATGCAATGGGACTATACCGTGCTGCTGAATTTTTTATGGATCCTGCCGACCCTAATAGGAAGATAGGTTTTGAAAAATATTTACGTTTTTTCTACCAATCCAAAGATGGGAAAAATCTTGAACAGATTTTGGTGCCTTATGAGAATAAACATCTGCATGGTTTTAGGTTAAGGCCAACCACACCCTCTAAGGGCATTATCATCATTAGTGGCGGATTTGATTCTTATAGTGAAGAATTTTATGCACTTGGTGCGGCTATGTGTGAATGTGGTTACGAAGTAATAATGTTTGATGGGCCTGGCCAGGGCTCAACCCTGATGTTTGAGAAAGTACCCATGACATACGAATGGGAAAAGCCGGTTGCAGCCGTTCTGGATTATATCGAAGCCGAAAATGTAACGTTGATTGGCATGAGTCTCGGCGGCTACCTCGCTTTGAGGGCCGCATCATTGGAACCCCGCATAAAGAGGGTAATTGCATACGATGTAATGCTGGACTTTTTTGCCTGTGTCACATCAAGACGAGGTAAGGTTGCAGGGTATCTCACTAAAGGACTTATAGGCCTGAGATTGTCTTTTGTTGTTAATGCTTTTGCAAAGGTAATGATGCAAAAGGATCTCTATTCGCAATGGGGAATCACCCAGGGTATGTATGTTATGGCGTGTAAAACGCCTTATGAATTCTTTTTGCAACTAAAGAAATACAATGGATACTCAATTTCAGGTGGAGTGAAAGCGGATGTCCTGATCATGGCTGGAGCCGAACCTCATTTCGTGCCATTAGCTCAATTTTTTGAGCAATTAAAATTATTGACGGCTGCCAGGTCTGTTACAGGTCGCATCTTCACTGTACAGGAGCAGGCTCAATCACACTGTCAGATTGGAAATCTGGGGTTGGCGGCTGAGTATATGATTAGCTGGATTGAAGAAACCACTTTACAACTCCAACAGAATAATATCAGACAAAATAACGTCAAATGACAAAACTGAAAAACATTCTTACTTCGCCACCCAAAGAATATTCACAAAAGGAATTCAACAAAGAATTAACTGAATTTCACAAAAAGCTCTTTGAACTGCAAAATATTTTTTACGCCGATAGACGTTTTGCACTGCTCATTATTTTTCAAGGTGTGGATACATCAGGCAAAGACGGAACCATACGCCATGTAATGTCGAGCATGAACCCCATGGGCGTTCAGGTAAAATCTTTTAAACAACCAACGGAGGAAGAATCAGAACATGATTTTTTATGGCGGGTATATCCCAACTTTCCTGCAAAGGGAATGATAGAAGTTTTTAACCGTTCTTATTATGAAGATATAATTGTTCCAACTGTCGAAGAAAAACTTTCAAAAGAATCACTTGATCACCGGTGCCGGTTAATTAACAGTTTGGAGCAGCATCTTGAAATGAGTAATACGCATGTACTGAAATTCTTTCTGCACATTTCAAAAGAAGAACAGAAAAAGCGGATTAAAGAACGGTTGACCCAAGCTCACAAGCGATGGAAGTATACAAAGGAAGATGAAGCGGCAGCAGACAAGTGGGATGATTACATGAAAGTTTATGACATGCTCATCAACAAATGCAATGAGCATCCATGGCATATTATACCGGCAGATAAAAAATGGTATCGCAATTTTGCAGTTGCAAAAATTCTAACGAATCACTTTCAATCACTTCATCTCAAATTTCCTCAATCATAAAATCAAATGGTAAACAACATTCATTTCAAATAAAAAAACAGTTAAGATTATGAAAACAAGCACTATTAAAGTACACGACATGCTGTCGGTACTAAGCGTAGATGAAGTGGAAAAGCGGATTGGCGAAGTGCCCGGTGTAGAAAGTGTTACAGTAAATTTTGCTGCTGAAAACGCCACGGTCCGCTACGATGAAACCCGTATTGAGGCCACCGATATCAAGTCTGCCGTGCGCCAAAAAAGTTATGAGTCCGATGAACCGGATCAACCGGAAGTGAAGCCTGTAGAAGATAGAGCGGAAACCCCGGTAACAGCACCTGCAGTCAAACCGCCGGAGGAAAAGGACAAGACTGAAACCATGCCTCCTGCAAATAAGGAAAAAGCAGATGAGCATGCCGGTCACAAGATGGATGAAATGCCGAAAGATAAGGCAGAAGATTCCAATGAGACTCCACCGGCTACAAAGGCAGATAAACTTTGATGGTGCAGGCATTTTAAACATAAAAGAAGTAAAGATCATGAAAACGAGCAATATCAATGTACATGACATGCTATCAGTATGGAGCGTAGAGGAAGTAGAAAAACATATTGGCGAAGTGCCGGGTGTGGAAAGTGTTACACTGAATTTCGCTGCAGAAACTGCCACGGTGCGCTACGACGAAACCCGTCTTGAGGTCGCCGATATCAAGTCCGCCGTGCGACAAAGAAGTTATGAGTCCTTTAAGCCGGAAGATTCGGCAAAACCAATGGTAGTAGAACCGCCGGAAGAAAAGGAAAAGACTGAAACCAAGCTGCCTGCGGAGGAGGAAAATCCTGATATGGCTCCACCAACCACAGCGGAAGTTAAACCAGCAGAAGATAAAGCGGAAACTCCGGCAACGCAACCGGTGGTTAAACCGCAGGAAGAAAAGGATAAGACTGATACCGGGAAGTCCACAACTATGGATCATTCCAAAATGGACCACAGTAAAATGCAACATGGCGGCAACCCAAAAATGGGTATGGAAGGGCATGACCATAACATGATGATTGCTGACTTTAAAAAAAGGTTTTATGTGGTGTTGATACTAACCATTCCTATCATGCTTTTGTCAATAATGATTCAAAAGTTCTTAGGAGTGGATTGGCAATTTACAGGCTCTCAGTATATCTTGTTTGCCTTATCAACCGTTGTATTTTTTTATGGTGGCTGGCCATTTTTAAAAGGATTTGTGGATGAGGTAAAAACGAAAAGTCCGGGTATGATGATTTTAATTGGCTTTGCCATAACAGTTGCTTACACATATAGTGTAGCAATAGTTTTTGGATTAACCGGTATGGATTTCTTTTGGGAACTCTCCACACTAATACTCATCATGCTTTTGGGGCATTGGATAGAAATGAAGTCCATAGCAGGTGCATCAAAAGAACTGGAATTACTGGTACAATTGATGCCTGCAGATGCACACATGGTAATGCCCGATATGGTGCATGATGTAAAGACCGAAACCTTGAAGGAAAAGGATATAATTTTGGTAAAGCCCGGCGAAAAAGTGGCAGCCGATGGAATCATATTAGAGGGAGAAAGTTACCTCAACGAAAGTATGCTTACCGGAGAAAGCAAACCTGTGAAAAAAGTGGTAGGAGAAAAAGTTATTGCAGGCGCAATTAACGGTAATGGCTCTATAAAAGTAACGGTATCTCATGCTGCAAAAGATTCTTATCTGTCGCAGGTTATAAAGCTGGTGGATGATGCACAAAAATCAAAATCAAAAACCCAGTTGCTGGCAGATACGGCTGCAAAATGGTTAACCATTATTGCAATTGTAGCAGGAATTGGTACATTTTTATATTGGTATTTAACGGGGCAATCTTTGGCCTTTGCCATGGAAAGAATGGTAACAGTAATTGTTATCTGTTGTCCTCATGCTTTAGGATTGGCAGTGCCGTTGGTGGTGGCAAAGTCAACGGCTTTATCAGCAAAAAATGGTTTGCTTATTAAAAACAGAAATGCTTTTGAAAACTCCAGGAAAATCACCACAATTGTTTTTGATAAAACAGGAACATTGACGGTGGGTAAATTTGAAGTATCTAAAGTTATATCACTGCAAAAAGAATTTGATGAGAATGAAATCATCCGCCTGGCATCTGCATTGGAGCAACAATCTGAACATCCGATTGCAACGGGTATTTTACAAAAGGTACAAGATTTATCTATCGCTATTCCTGCAACAGAAAATTTCAAAGCTATTACCGGTAAAGGTGTTGAGGCTACAGTAGAAGGGAAAAAAATATTGGTGGTGAGCCCTGGTTATCTAAAAGAAAAAAATATTGTAATCCCCGAAGGCTTCACTGCCAACGATACAGAAACAGTTGTGTTTGTAATTGTGAGTGATAAGTTAGCTGGCTACATAGCTTTGTCGGATGAGATAAGGCCGGAATCTGCTGGTGCAATAAAAACTTTAAAAGAAAACAAAATCAAATCAATATTATTAACCGGCGATAATAATAAAGTTGCCAAATCCGTAAGCGAAACTTTAGGGCTGGATAGTTTTTTTGCAGAAGTTTTGCCCCATCAGAAATTAGAAAAGATAAAAGAACTACAAAGTAAAGGAGAGTTTGTGGCCATGAGTGGCGATGGCGTAAATGATGCACCTGCACTGGCCCAGGCCGATATTGGCATAGCTGTAGGCAGTGGCAGTGATATAGCTGCAGAAACCGCCGGTATTGTTTTGGTAAACAGTAATCCACGGGATATTGTAAACCTGGTTTTGTTTGGTAAAGCCACTTATAAAAAGATGATTCAAAATTTAATTTGGGCAACTGGTTATAATGTTGTGGCCCTGCCTTTGGCAGCAGGGGTATTGTATAAACAAGGCATCCTGCTAAGTCCTGCCGCTGGTGCTGTTTTTATGACGGTAAGTACAATTGTTGTTGCTATCAATGCAAGTATGCTAAAAGTGAAGAACGATCCTAATC
>JANMMA010000191.1:0-3113 GCA_031372815.1 Sphingobacteriales bacterium | reverse complement strand
GGATCATTTTTCAAGGCATCTTCGGCTTTTTGTGGATCACGCAAGTCATCGATCACCGCTTCGATGCCAAGTGAGGGAAGCAATCTATGTATGATCTCTTCGGTTCCACCATATAAAGAAAAATGAGTCAGTATTTTATCTCCTGATTTTAGGTTGGCCAGTAGCAAGGTGGAGATTGCAGCCAATCCAGAAGCATGTAATATGGCTTTCAGTTCAATTGGCTTTCCTGCTGAATCAGTAACACCATAAGCTTCCAGCGCTGCGATTTTTTGTTCCGCCTCCGCTGAAGTGGGATTTCCCCAACGCGCATAAATAAACCCTTTTTCCTGTCCGCTGAACCTTCTCATGCCTTGTTCTGCTTCGTCGAACGTATAGGTAGATGACGCGTAAATTGGCGTCAGGTGTGCGTAATTCGGGTCCTGCTCATGTCCGCCGTGTATCGCCAGTGAAGAGAATCCGGTGATTGGGAAATTTTTATCTGCCATATATGTTGATCCTGTTTATTTTAGGAGGATTAAAAGTAATTATAAATCATGAAGGAAATCCTGCAGGAGTACGCTATCTATAATCTTTTAGCCAATCAGAAAATTACTGACGCTATTCTGTCGATGGATGAATTGCTGCAACAGCAGCATGTTGCCAGTAGTTTTTCCAATCTCTACGCCACAGTATTGCATTTGTGGGATGCAGAAACAATATGGTGGCAGCGTGTTAAATTGCACGAACATATTGTAGTTCCCAGCGCGGCATTCAACCCGAGTATGAAAGAAGCCGTAAATGGCCTTATAAATCAGTCTCTTCTATGGAAGGAGTTCGTACTATCCGCCTCGGAGATAAAGCTGAACCATGTTTTCGAATATAAGACCAGTCATAAAGAATCGATGAAACAACCACTGTACAGGGTCATTCACCATGTGTTCAATCATAGTACCTACCATCGCGGACAACTGGTGACTATGATGAGGGTGCTCGGGGAGACAAAAATTCCGTCAACAGATTTTATTTCTTTGTCGAAAGGAAAACAGTGAGTTTATGCTAAAAGCACATAGGGGATATTTTTCTTTTCATTGTCGAAAAGGAAATAATGGCATTTTTGCTTTAAGAACTAATACTAACCTTTGCTTTTAATCGTTCGATTAACTTGCGGGGCAAAATTTTTGGTGAATGACCCAAATCATTGTTGATTAATTATTCAATTGATAAATTAATACCCGTATTTGCCTCATCCTACATTATGCGAAAAATTTACCTCTTACTACTCATTATTTATAGCACTTGTATTGTTGCCAGCGCCCAGGAAAACATCTACCTGAAAACTGCCCACAAGGATATTGATTACGCGCAGACAAGTTTTCTCAGTTCCGTGAAGGCCATGAAGATGGATAAAGGAGTTAAGAACCTGTTGACGCGCTTTCTGACCGTCGGGACCGACAGTATTCAAAGACTCATACAAAATGAATCATCCATCTCAGATGATAAAAAACTGCTGGCATTGAACAGCCATGCTTATTTCCTGAAAGATTTTCAGTTTTCACTGGTGAGCGGTGTTTTTGAAATGTATCATATTCGCGACCTGAGGTTGAAGTACCTGGAGATGTGGGATTGTGTTCGTAACGACAAGTCTTACGATCATATCATGAGAAACCTGGGTCCGAAGAGGAGTAAACTCCTGGCACAGGCTTTCAAAGACTATCCCAAGGGTGAAAGAATAAAGGACCTTACGATTGTTAATGTTGCGCTGACCTTCCCCGAAAGGATACCTGTTTTTTTATCTGCAAATCCGGGTTTTCACTTTACGGATTCACTGATTTTTATCTGGGCGAACAGAAGGCCTTCCATCTTGGTGGATTATGTTTTACATCCGAGGGACTCCCTGTTGATAAAAAAGATTATCGGCCACCCGTCACCGCTAGTACAGACGCTGGTGAGCATTGCACCGGAGAAAAACATTAAAAATTATCTTCCTTTTGCGGTTCAGCTTATGAATAATGAGATGACCCTGGCAGATATTGATAAGGCAAGGCAGACGCCATCCGCATATTTCAAGCTTATTGTGGACTTTGAAATGCGATGCCTGGATGAGATTGCTGCCGGAGGCGTTCCACTATACCGTATACCCACAAAATTATTTTTAAAGCAATATGCACTTCAGTTCTATGTTAAACAGATGAATAGTTATCATGAAGTGTCGAACAGTATACGGTTCTCCGGACTGAATAATTTGAGGCCACAGGATCTTTATTATGTGCTTGTTCTGGGCGACGACATGATGTATACCAGCAGTTATCTGTATACCTATAAACTGCTGATGGAGCCTTTTAAGAAGCTGGGGTCTGATTCCCTGCTCAGGTATATGCATTACACCCAGGCCCGGCAATTTATACGACTCGCAGGGCGATACAATACCCTGGATGGATTCTTCAGGCAAATGCCCAGGGATACGCTGATCAGGCTGATGAAATATTTTATTGCCGATCTTGAAGTAAAATCTGACAACGGCATTGAAGAAGTGATGAATGTTGCAGAATCATTTTCATCCATGGTAAAAGACAGTGCATTGCTTGCTCTTACAGAAGGCGAAATCACACGCAATTACAAGCGTTGTGAAAAACTGCACAATTTTTATGTAATGAAGCTTTACCGGATACTTGACGAGATGATGGAGGCTGTCAAGGCAACGGAATCTGGCAGGGACACAAAAGGAAAGCTTTCGGAATATCTGCGGTTGCCGTTTAAACAACTCCAGGATGAATCGGGCCGCATCAATGAGCTGGTTCTTTTTTATGGCGACGAAGACGGGATCAGTTCCTTTAGCAGTTTTATGACATCATTTACAGATACCACTTTATGGAAAGTGGATAAAAATGAGTTCTGGTATACTATCACTTCTAAAAAGCTACATCCTATAGCTGTGTATGCAAACCTTCCGCTAAGTGAGGATGGAGACCTTGATCGAAAAGCCCAGGATACATTGACCAGGTATCTTAATCAGCTTGGTGTGAGTCCGCATGTGCTCATACATCGCGGCCACAGTTATCATTTGCAAAACAGTGTACAGTATGTGGGTTCTATGGTGCTGCTGGCCATACTCGGTTCTTGTGGCGGATATAATG
>JANMMA010000187.1:0-5872 GCA_031372815.1 Sphingobacteriales bacterium | reverse complement strand
CCGATTTTTGCAAAGTGGAACAACCCTTCTGTTGCAACTTCCTTTTGCAGATTCTTTAAAATTTGAATACAAGATTACCCGGGGCGAATGGACTACTGCAGAATCTGATGTTGACGGGTATCCGGGAGGGAACCGTAAAATAAAGGCAGTAAGGGATACCGTCATTACGGTGAACGTAGTTGGCTGGACAGACAAAACAGTCCGGCGTCATACATTTTCCCCTAATGTTCAATTGCTTTCAGACAATTTCCCGATGACTGCATTGTCGTCCTCAACCAGTGTCTGGATTTATCTGCCATCTTCTTATCAACGAACAAAAAAATACTACCCGGTGATTTATATGCAAGACGGTCAAAACCTTTTTGATCGTGCTACAACATCTTTTGGCACAGAATGGAAAGCCGATGAAACAATGGATTCTTTGATAGCGGCGGGCAGGGGGGAATATATTATAGTAGGTATTGGATCAGGTAAGGAACGATCGCATGAATACCTGCCATACCACAGCAAAGTCTTTACGGAACCCAGGGGAAAAGAATATGATAGCTTTATGGTGCATCAGTTGATACCTTACATAGATAAACATTACAGAACATTGAAAAGCCCTGCCGGTCGTTCGATGGTTGGTAGTTCCATGGGTGCACTGATAAGTTTATACAGCGTGATGAAGCATCCGAATATATTTGGCGCTGCCGGAGTGTTTTCTTGTTCTTACCAGGTAATAGAGCAGTTTCAGGATTCACTGTTTAAGGACCCGGGGGGAAATACATTGAAGATATTTTTATATGCTGGTGATCGTGAAAGCAAAACACTAGTGGCATATACAGAGCAAATGAAGAAGAAATTGCAGCAGAATCCACGCATAAAATTGCGGACACTATATGTGAAAGGCGGACAGCACAGCGAGTACTTCTGGCAGCAGCCATTTCGTGAGTACTTGTTGTGGTTACAACGATAGCATTTTTTATGGAAGAGAAAAAACCATCATTCTTTGAATTGGCTCTTGCTGTTAACCCAACTGATATAGATCATCTTGGGCATGTTAACAATGTAGTATATTTAAGATGGGTTCAGGATGTTGCTGCAGCGCACTGGAAAGTACTGGCATCCGCTGTACAGCAAAATGATCTTGCATGGGTGGTTGTAAAGCATGAGATCAATTATCACAGGCCAGCTTACCTGGAAGATCAGGTTATCGCCCGGACCTGGGTAGGGGAAACGGCTGCATTCCGGTCTACCAGGCACGTTGAGATTTACAATGCAAAAAATGTGCTGCTGGTTTCAGCTACAACCATATGGTGTTTGATTGATCCTGAAACTTCAAAGCCGAAAAAGATCACAGAAGACATTCGAAATATTCTGTTGCCAGGAGCAGGTAAATAAATTTTGGTCGTATGATTAGCAAATGCCTTTTTGCCATTATTATTTTTTTACACTTAACAAGTATTATTAATGCCCAAAAGAAAAAAACGTTCAGGGTTAATCCCGGTGAGATGGTTGTAAATACTATCCCGGCTGAAAACATGTATGAGTATCGGGAATTTACCATGGGTAATGTCTTATTTAAAAATGGCAGGTTAGGCTCTGCAAAGTTGAATTACAATAGCCTTCTGGGTGAAATGGAATTTTTAGGGGATAAGCATGATACCCTTGCATTAGATGACCTTGGATCCATGCATTATGTTTCTATCGCGAATGACACATTTTACTATAACAAAATTTTCCTGAAACAGCTTTCTAACAGTAATGGTATCAAACTGGCAGTGAACCGGGCAATTGTATTGACCAATCGGGAAAAAATCGGGGGTTTCGGAGAGGTGAACGGTGGCTCGGTTGAAGTAAAGGAGCAGGTTTCCGCCAACGCAAGTATGTTGAAAAGCCTTGTCGCACAACAAATTCTGACATTCTCAGAAAACTACACCTATTATTTTGGCGACAAGTTCAGCCAATTTAAGCCTGCCTCACGGAAAAATGTAATGGAGATGTTTGGTAAGTTAAAACCGGGTCTGGAAAAATACCTTGATACCTATAAACCGAATTATTTTGATAAGCAGGACGTTGATAAGCTTGCCGCTTTTCTTCAGCAATCGAATTGACCATCCCAACATTACCGGGGCAGCTTTTATTCTTCTTCGCTTATCATATTTTTCTTACATCAATAAAATATGACTTCGTATCATATCTCCGAATGTTCCTGTTGCGATCATGAAAGCAGTAATATTTTGCAGGCTGAAAAATCCTTAGCGATCAGCCTTTCGGATAATTGCCGTCGTGAATTTATCAAAAAAGCAGCAGCATTGGGCCTTGGCATGGGAATAGGAGGCGGGCTAATTTCTCCACTTGCCGCAGCATCAATTCAATCAGGTAATGATGATTATGAAAGCCGGGCGATGCAGAAAAGTAGTGCTGTAAAGGACGGTAAGGCATCACTCATCACCATTCTTCACACAGCCGACATACACGGGCAGCTGATGGTTCATGATGAACTATTTATTGAAAACAATAAACAAGTATTTAAAAAGCGCGGTGGTTTTGCGACATTAAAAACGATGATTAATACCCTTCGCAAAAAAAATGAAGCAAATACCCTGGTGATTGATGGCGGAGACTGTTTCCAGGGAAGCGGGGTTGCTGCATTGAGTAAAGGAGCTGCAATCATACCGCTAATGAACAATATTGGTTATGATATTATGTTGCCAGGAAACTGGGAAGTTGTTTATGGAAAGGAAATGATGATGAAAGATATGTTTGCCTATGATGGCGTTAAGGTATGTGCAAATATGTTTCATGAATCCAAAGACAAAGTCACCGGTGACCTAATCTTCCCACCGTATTTTATTAAATTTATTGGTGGAATAAAAATTGGATTCATTGGTTACAATGACCCAATGACGCCAACAAGACAATCACCCGCATATAGTGAAGGCATAAAATTTACAATGCCAGAATTAAATGTTGCTAAGTATGTCAGGATACTGAAAGAATATGAGCAATGTTCAATGGTTTTTTTACTAACACATCTGGGACTTGCTCAACAAGTTGGATTATCTAACCTACCTGAAATAAACGGAGTCGACTATATTCTCGGTGCTGATACACACGAAAGGGTTCGCAAGCCGATCATGGGAAAATATGCCGGGGTAACTGAACCAGGTGCCTTTGGATCCTTTGTTGCTAAAATGGATATCCTGATAGAAAAGGGCATGGTGAAAGAGCATAGCTACGCTTTGATGGATGTTGATCCTGAAAAATATGCAGAAGACGAAGAAATGAAAAGAATGGTCAGTGCCACCAGGAAACCTTATTCGAAAAAATTAAGCCAGGTAATTGGTAAAACAAAAACCCCACTGTTACGATATTATGTATTGGAAACACCAATGGACAACCTGATCACTGATGCGCTTATGTGGAAGTTTGCACCGGATATTGTACTTAGTAATGGTTTCAGGTTTTGTCCGCCCCTTGTACCAGATCCACTTACCGGAACTGCAGATATTACTATGGATTTTTTATGGAGCATGCTTCCGGTTGACAGTGAAGCGAAAAAAGGCGTTATTACAGGCCAGCAGTTATGGAATTGGCTTGAGAAAGAGTTGGAAAACGCCTTCGCTATAGACCCCGGTAAACGTTTTGGCGGATGGGTTGTCAGGTTTAAAGGGATGACCGTAAACTTTACGATCGGCAAAAAAATGGGGGAAAGACTGAATGAGGTAAGGGTAGGAGACAAGCCACTCGATATGCAGCGGGAATACAGTTTCATTGCCTGTGAACGGGAAGGCGATCCCGACACTACAATTTGCCGCGTAGAGGGCGTAAAATCCCCTGTCTTGCTGGGCTTCACATTGCACCAGGTAATGCAGGAATATTTTTCTTCGCATTCACCCGTTGCCCCGGTAATGGAAGGCCGGTGCATAGCAACCGATGCGCCGCCCACTCTTCTTACACAATTGCAGGGCTACGGATATGAATTCCGATAATTCTATCTACTTATGGCATAGCGGTTATTCTTCGTAACGCCATCCCAGTTATCTGTACGGAATGGGGCCATCGGAAGCTGCTCCTTATTGAACACATTTCCTTCTGTGGCATCGTCAGCCCAGTTGTAACGTACTGCAACGGGATTTGTTACTTCATCGCTTTGTAAAGCAATGGTATTGCCCTGTATGATACCGCGCGCATAATGAAATACCTTATCGCTACCGGCAACTTCGAAACCTTTCACATAACCATATTGATCTTTGGCCATCATACCCCTTCCTGTATGCGTGAACGTTAGTGTCACCAGGTTGCCTTCCGTTTTGTGCGACTGGTATACGGGGCCGATATATTCTCCGGGTTGCTGGTAAACATCATGCAATGCGATATAGGCAAGCCTTTTCCCCACGTCCTGTTTATTTTTTGGATGGATGTCGACCGGATTTCCAATATCGGTAGTAACAGCCATGCCGGTATGTGGCAGTGAAAGCGTCATGGCCTGAGCTTCTCGAAGTTCAGCCCAGTTGCTTCCTTTATTGCTGTTGGCATCTGCCTTTCCAAAAGTAGACAGTTGAACAAAGAAGAACGGAAAGTTTCCTTTATTCCAATGTTTTCGCCAGTCGGTGATCATCAGGGGAAACGCCGTTCTGTATTCATAAGCCCTTCCCGCGTTAGTTTCACCCTGGTACCATATGGCACCCTGGATGGTCAATGGCAACAATGGATTAATCATTGCGTTGAATAAAATGGATGGATAATCGTTGGGACCCATTCCCTGGCTTTGTTGGGAACTAATCGAAGCAATCTGAAATTTCCATTTGCCATTTAACGGTTGAATATTGTTACCGATAGAAAGTTTCATCGTTGACGCATCACCATAAATTCCACCTCCCCCACCATTGTCCTTCACCTTTACGGCAATAAGATTTTTTCCCGCAGTTAATATTCCTGCCGGAACATTATATTTTCTTAATTCATCCCAGGTTGCAATGCTGCCAACCTTTACACCATTAATAAACGTTTCATCTACGTCATCAATTTTGGCCAGTTCAAGAACGGCAGCCTTTCCAGCATCGGCATCATTTATGTTAATCGATTTCCTGAACCATACTTCGCCATCAAGCCCGGCTAAACCCTGTTCCTCCCAGTTGCCGGGAACATTCATTTCAGGCCAGTGTTCGTCTGCAAACGAACTATTTTGCCATGCTAAGGTATTGGCGTTATTGTTGAAACTGCTACCTGTGGCTTTACGAATATTCTCCAATACCTGGGTTCGTCGTACACTTAAAGTACTATCGATGTTCCCTGCGTTCATTTGCGCAGCAATGTCTTTAAAGTGTTCATCTTGTTCAAATGCTTTTTTACTGGTCCACGCTTCAGATTGTGAACCGCCCCAGGATGTATTGATGAGTCCGATCGGAATTTTCAATCGTTGATAAATCTCTCGCGCGAAGAAGTAAGCGGTCGCCGAGAAGTTTGCTGCCGTAGCCGGACTGCATACGTCCCAATGACCCCCGCTGATATCGTCTTTTAGGGTAGTGCTAACGGTATTTGGTACCTTAAAATGCCTGATCATCGGAAATGTGGCATTGGCAATTTCCTCCTCAAAATGATCAATCTTACCCCACCCGGCTATAGGCATTTCCATATTAGACTGTCCGCTGCAGATCCAGACTTCACCCACCAGTATATTGCTTAATTGAACCTGGTTTTTACCCTTTACGGTGAGTTGAAACGGACCTCCGGCAGGTTCCGGTGACAGAAAAACCTGCCATTTCCCAGATTTATCTGCTTTGGCTGACTTTCCCTGGTCGTGGAACTGGGAGACCGACAGGGACGTTTCGCGCGTGTGTGCTCGATGAGTGCCGCAACGATCCGCTCGTACGCCTCGCCGCCG
>JANMMA010000180.1:0-3049 GCA_031372815.1 Sphingobacteriales bacterium | reverse complement strand
GTCTTTCAATCCATATTGAGTACGTGCCAGCCAAAAACGCGGTTATGCATAGCCGTTGATATTACGGGGAAGGAGGAATCCATCCGTACTATGTCGGTGGTAGAATGGAAAAAACATGTGCCCGAACTGCACAAAAAGACGGTGATTTTTTTGATGGCCGCATTTTAATTAGCCACATTAACCACATTAAAAAATTGATCACATTATCCCGCGAAGCGGGATTACAGTCCATATTCCGACACCATGTATAGCAGTTGAGTCATAACAGTTGCGCCAAGGTGTAGCTCTCTCCTGTTGACGGCTTCAAACACATCAGTTTCAGCATGATGAATATCAAAGTAGCGTTGTGAATCCGGGCTCAATCCAGCCATTGCAGTACCCAACGGCTTCAAAGGTCCGATGTCTGCACCTCCGCCACCGATACTGAATTCACTAATGCCATAGGGATAAAACAGCGGCGCCCAACTTTTCATTTTGACCATTTGTTCCGGTGTTCCCATGATCCCAAATGAACGCGGCGTAAAACCACCGGCGTCTGATTCAAGGGCAAACAAATATTTCTTTTTATCCAGGGCAGCCAGTTCAGCATATTTCTTTCCCCCGCATAATCCGTTTTCTTCGTTCTGGAACATCACCACCCTTATCGTTCGTTTTGGCTTTATCCCAAGTGCTTTGAACGTGCGGATCACTTCCATACTCTGCATACAACCAGCGCCATCGTCGTGCGCGCCTTCCGCCAGGTCCCAGCTATCAATATGACCGCCTACCGTGAGTATTTCATCAGGCAGTTCAGTACCCCTGATCTCTCCCACTACATTATGGGAAACTACATCAGGCAACATTCTACAACTGGTCCTGAAGTATACCTGTGAAGCCATTCTTCTTTTCAAGGCATTGCTCAGATAGTCGGCATCATTGGTGCTGATCGCAATGGCTGGAATTTTTGGAAACGAATCATTGTAAGAGGTAGATCCTGTATGTGGATGATCATCAGGATTCGATGCAAGTGACCGTATAATCATTCCGATGGCACCATATTTGGCGGCCATACTTGGACCATTGCCACGATAAATACCTGCTTCACCATAAGCCTGGAAAGTCTTGATATAAGTAGGATCCATAGGGTAGTTGAAGAAAACAATATTGCCCTTCACCTTGTCTTTAAGTCCATCGAGTTCTGCGAAACTTCTGACTTCAATAACATTGGACCTTATACCCGCAGGGGTCGTCCCCACTGAGTTTCCCAACGCAGCGGCCTTAAGCGGGTATTCTTTACCGTTGGCCAAAATAAGTTTTGCCGTTTCTTTTTCACCCCTGACCCAATGCGGTACCATGCACTCCTGCAGGTAAACAGTATCGGCTCCCAGTTCGCGCATCATTCTTGCAGTTTCCTGAACAGCCTTTGCGCCTTGTGGCGAACCTGATAGCCTCGGACCTACTTTCTTGCATAAGAAACGAAGATTTTCATAGGCCGCTCCGCGGGTCATAATGTCATCAGAAATTCTTTTTAATACCAACGAGTCCTTCTGTTGGGCATTTGCGGCAAACGAAATAAGCAGCCCGAAAAGGGCTGCAGTAAATATTCTTTGCATGTAAAATATTAACGATTAATATCGGTGATTGAAATAATGCTATCCACTACATAATTACTGTATCCTCTCCAGGGGAGCGCACCCATGTATTCCTTATAGTGAAGATTAAAAACCTTTCCTTCACTGCTCAGCAAGGTATTGGCAATCTTTTCGTTAGTAACCGAGAAGTCAAAATCGTATGATTGCACCGTATTGGCAGACCTTGAGCGAAGGCCCGACTGGATCAGTTTACCCTCCCAGGTTTTGAATACATAGCCCTTCTTAACTATAAAATTCAATTCGCCGGATTTAGCACCTTCGCCGAAAACGTAAAAAAATCTCCAGTAAAAATAGATCCCGCCTACGACGATGGCTATAATAAGGATCCAGCGAAAAATTTTTCCCATACAATTAGTTATGACTGTAAAATAGGCAATGTTGGGTAAAATGCAGCAGTTAAACATAGATTTGAACCACTTGCAGCGCAATCAATCCTCCAGCTATTGAGAAGAAGCCTAAACTCTTTACGCTATGGAATGTTTATCTTTGAACTAACCCAACAAGCTCATGAATATAGGAATCGTTTGTTACCCCACTTTTGGTGGTAGTGGTGTTTTAGCCACTGAACTTGGTAAAGCACTTGCAGATAAGGGACATAATGTCCATTTCATTACTTACCAGCAGCCTGTACGACTGACGGGGTTTAGCGCAAACATTTTCTACCATGAAGTAAGGGTGCCTACATACCCGCTTTTTGACTATCCTCCGTATGAGACAGCTTTGGCCAGTACTATGGTAGACGTAATCCGCAATAATGACCTTGATCTGCTGCACGTGCACTATGCCATTCCTCACGCAGCGGCGGCCTTTATGGCCAAACAAATTCTTAAGGAAGAAGGCAAAAACATACCCGTAATTACCACCCTCCATGGCACTGACATTACCCTGGTGGGAAAGGACAAGACCTATGCGCCGGTGGTGGCTTTCTCCATTAATAAGAGTGATGCTATTACTGCAGTGTCAAACAACCTTCGGCAGGAAACCTATGACACCTTCACCATAGAAAAAGAGATACAGGTTATTTATAACTTTGTTGACGTTACCCGCTTCGACAGGAAACCTATCGATGCGTTCAGGAAAGTACTCGCACCGGATGGAGAAAGAATACTTGTACATGCCTCAAATTTCAGGAAGATAAAGCGTGTTGCCGATGTCATCCATATATTCGACAGGGTTAAAAAACAAATACCTTCCAAACTATTGCTCGTAGGTGACGGGCCCGAACGTCCGATGATCGAAGAATTGTCAAGGGACCTCGGCATCTGTGACGACATCAGGTTTGTTGGAAAGCAACAGGATATTGAAGAAATATTCGCTATTTCTGACCTTTTTTTACTGCCTTCTGAATATGAAAGTTTCGGCCTTGCTGCACTGGAAGCCATGGCCGCCGGAGCTCCTGTTGTGACAACCAATGCAGG
>JANMMA010000164.1:0-8804 GCA_031372815.1 Sphingobacteriales bacterium | reverse complement strand
ATGTGGTTAGTGCGATGATGTGATAAATGAAAATTTGAAAATTGTCAAGACGCAGGGATTAATTTCTCTGCGTCTTTTTTTGTCCGTGGAGGTTTATGGAAAAATGTCACTATCACGTCATAGCATAAACGAAAACTATGGCTGCAATTGACAACTCATTTTCAAAAGGTAGGTATGCTAATAAGAAAGCTCATATTGATATGACACCGATGGTTGATCTGGGTTTTCTGCTGATAACTTTTTTTATTTTTACCACACGCATCGAGGATCCCAAGGCGCTGAAATACACTGAGCCCGCTGATGGCGATCCCATGCAAGTAAAATGTACGGCAACTATTACACTTAGGTTGCAGTCTGCCGACAGTATTGGCTATATCGAATGCATTAATGGCAAAGAACTTCCTGCTCGCTTTGTAAACCTTTTCCCTGGAAAAGAACTTCGGCAATTATTGGCGGAAAAACAGAGGTTGGTTAAATCATTTTCAGGCAATGGGAAGGATCTATTTGTGATCATCCGTCCCCAGCCCTAATGCAGCTACCAGGTGCTTATTGATGTTATTTATGAAATGAAGATCAATGAAGTAACGCGGTATACGATCGTTGACTAAAAAATCAGCTAGCGGCCGAATTAGTATAACCAGGTGCATGTGATAAAGCGGCATCTTTAGTCTGTAGTCTCAAGTCAATCCTCCAGCCTTATCTTTGTATTATGTACACAAACTGGGATGATACCATTGTTGCGTTAGCTACGGCTCACGGCGTAAGTGCCATTGGTATGATCAGGCTCAGTGGTGATAAGTCGATCCATATTGTCAATACTCTTTTTCCTTCCAAGGACCTGTCTGCCCAGCCAGGCTATACGCTCCATATGGGTTTATTGAAAGACGGTACCTATGTTATTGATGAAGTAGTGATCTCTATTTTTCGCGGCCCAAAGTCATATACCGGAGAAGATATTGTTGAAATATCTACGCATGGTTCACCGTACATACAGGAGCAGGTCATTAACGCCTGCATGGCCCATGGCGCAAGGCTTGCAATGCCCGGTGAATTCACACAACGGGCATTTCTGAAAGGTAAGCTGGACCTTACCCAGGCAGAAGCCGTTGCAGATTTGATCTCGTCGAACACTTCAGCTTCACACCAGACCGCCTTGAAAAATATCCGGGGCGGCTTTTCAGAAGTACTAAAAATACTCCGGGATAAACTCATTACTTTTTCCGCACTGATTGAACTGGAACTTGACTTTTCCCAGGAAGACGTTGAATTTGCGGACCGCAGTAAATTTTATGAGTTGATTTTTCAAATCGACCATACTGTTAGCGAACTTGTGGAGTCCTTCAAGTTGGGTAATGTGATCAAAAACGGCGTGAGTGTTGCTATTGTAGGCAAACCAAATGCTGGAAAGTCGACCCTCCTCAACACTCTCCTGAACGAGAACCGCGCCATTGTTAGCGAAATTGCCGGCACCACAAGAGATACGATAGAAGAAACCATCAACATCGACGGTATATTATTCCGGCTGATTGATACTGCAGGTATACGTGAGGGTAAGGACGCCATAGAGGTAATTGGGGTGGCGAGGAGCCGGGAAAAAATGAAGGGTGCTGATCTGGTGTTGTATCTTTTTGATGCAAAAGAGGAAACCAAGGGTGAACTGGATGCTGCCATTGCTCAATTACAGGAAATTAATCCGAACTATGTACTGATTGGAAATAAGTCAGACATTATTGGGGAAGAATGGGCCTTCAAAAAATTTGATGGTATAGATGCACTATACATTTCCGCAAAAACCCATTACCATGTTGACACCCTCAAGGAAAGGCTGGTTGATAAGGTAATCCAGGGCGGTGTAAATACGGAAAGCACAATAATCACCAACGTCCGTCACTACGGATCATTATTGCAGGTCCAAAAATCATTGCAGGATATCAGGCTTGGACTTGATGCACAGATTTCTGGTGACCTTCTAGCGCTTGACATTCGCCGTTGCCTGCATTACCTGGGAGAGATCACTGGTGAAATAACCAATGAGGATCAGCTTGATTATATTTTTAGTAAGTTCTGTATCGGAAAGTAACTTGATGTCACTAGTTTTAAAATGACCTGCAGAAATAATTGATATCTATTTGTTAACCAGGTAAATTGATTTTACAAATGGACGCTTTGTAATATCGATCGGTATTGTCAACATATTATTATTTTTCCAGCATTTTATGGCCTGCATTGCGGCCGGATCAGGCGTTATATAAAATAGATTACCAGCAATATATACGTCATTTCCATTAAGCGCAATAGCATTTGCCGTTCCAGAAACTTGCTGTCCTATACCTTGAAGAGGGATGCCAACACCATTTTTCCAATATAAAGCCTTACTGAAACCATTATTTACATAACCGGTCCCTGATACATACACATCATTTCCGGAAACCACAATCCCGGTGGTTTGAATACGGTCTGCGCCGCTATAAATCAGGGTTACCATGGATCCATTTTTCCAGTAAGCCGCCTTATTACTCGATGTTGTACTTGCATCATATAGTATATTGCCACACACATAGATATCACTACCGGATACAGCAATTCCGGTCGCATGGGCTTGTGAGGTTGTTCCATCAGTAAGGTATACAGGTACTCCATTTTTCCAGTAGGTTGCCTTTTCATAGCGTTGACAATTATTACATATTGTTCCGATACTATCTAAGGAGTATGGTTCCCAGGCATTTCCTGCTATATACACATCATTGCCTGAAACAGTTATGGATGATGCTTCCGAACTAAAAAACTCAGAACTTAAATACATCAGCGTTCCATTTTTCCAGTACTTACCAACCTTTTGAGTAACGTTGGTACCGGGATATCCAGGAAATATTCCTTGTTCTGTCCCCGATATAAAAACATCATTGCCCGAAATGGCGATTGAATTAGCCAGACCTGGGAAGTTTCGAATTTGATTTGCCAGGACATGTGGCGTACCGTTCTTCCAATACATAGCCGTATTTCTTTCGACTCCTGCCACATAAACGTCATTGCCAGAAACTACTATAGCATGGGCTTCTGCCCATTGCATTCCATCAGTGAGATGAATTGCTTTACCATTTTTCCAATAGGTTGCAACGGCAAGACCGGATGAAAATTCATATCCGGCCATATAAATATCCACAGCATCCAGCTTGGAATTTACATGCTCATCATTCTTTTTACAGGATGATGTTAGCAATGTGATTAAAACAACAAGAAGAATAGTTTTGTACAACAATGATTTTTGGTTTTAATTATGGATCATCGCTTGCAGCCTTTCAACCGGAAAATTTTCATCTATTTTTTTTTATAATCAGCACACCATTTAGGTGTACGATTTTTATTCTATGAAATAACAAACAACTGGGGAACATAGGGAGGCAGATCCTTTCTGAAATATACGGGATTTTTATCGTCAACATAATACCACCGTCAGATTCGGGCCCCCTTCATGCTGCTTAATGGCCTTGACGATTTGAGTTTCAGAAAATTTTGACTTTTTCATATTGCTACATTTAAAGTTACATTTTTAGTAACTTTCAAATGAGCGAATAATGGGGGAGCTCACACTTCAAAATTTCTTAATTATTTCAGAACAGACATTCGCTTATGTTGCAGCGGTGCGATTCAAACCATTTATAGTGGCGGCAAAAGTGAGAGTTATACCTGAGGAACAGGGGCGATATCAGTATTTAAAATATGCCTTCTGGTCCAATTTAGGTGATGGTGGTTGGTTTCATCAATAGCATACACTTTTAACCATCTCCTGAATTTTATAAGATGTATCCTGCCTGTACCTCGGATTGGTGAAATCCTGTTTTTTAATGGAATTTACTTTCTGTATTGAGGAAATAACCTGGCTACTCCACTTAACTTTATTTTACTTTTTCTATTCTTTAGCTTCAATTTTTCAATTTCTTCATCAGATAAGGTGTGGGACTACTCCCCGATATGCCGAAAGCAGAGGCAACACAATCAAAAATGCAATAAATCGTTTAATGTAGAGTGATCATGCTGCATGTTTCACATCCTGAAAATCAAAGGGTTAAGATACTGCTTAGTCAAAATGATGTAACAATTATGAAAAAAAATAATACTTATTTATTCATACTGTGCTGGCTGTTGCCGATGATGTCCTTTGCCCAGCAGAAAGATATTACGGGCATGTGGTATGGGCAAATAACTATTGTCGACACACAAACAGTCAGCCTTCCTTACGAGATTGCAGTAAGCGAGGAAAAAGGAAAATTGATTGGATATTCAAGAATTGTTTTTCATGCTAATGGAAAAGATGAAGCCGGCGTACAAAATATCAGCATCAGGCTTGAGGGTAACAAGATCATAATGGAAGATGAAGGCTTTATCGAACATAATTTTTCGGTTAATCCTAAAAAACGGGTAAAGAAAACAATGATTGTTGAGCTCACAACAACGGATAGCGAAATGATACTGGAAGGTTCATGGAGTACTAATGACACCCGTACCTACAGGGTGTATAAAGGTATTGTTTTGCTAAAAAGAAAGATTGATTTCAAAAAACTGGAATTGTTTAAGAGCCTGGATACTTTAAACCTGGTTTCCAAATTATCTTTTAAAGACATGCCGGAAACAGTAGCCGTTGTTGCTGTTACCGAACCGGTTGAAAAAAAGCCAGAACCGTTACCTGTGGTTTCGGTGCCGGCGCCGGCTCCTGAGTCATTGAGCGTAACAAAAAACACACCACCATCAACAGCGAAAATATCGTCCCCGCCAAAACAAAAGGAATTGCAGATGGATACTTTGGCAAAGTCAAACATGAAGCCAGTGGTGAAACCTGCAACTGTGGCACCAAAACCAGGTCCGGTAGGAATAATTGCAGTTGCGCCAAAACAAGAGCAAAAAACGCCTCCTTCACCGAAACCTGAACCGGAGAAAAAGCCCGTGGTAGTTGCTGTTCAGCCACAACCTAAACCTGCTCCTCCTGTTACGATAGTGGCACCATCTATTGCACAGGGTGCTGTTGAAATTGAAAAACGTTTTACAAAATCTGATCAGTCATTTTATTTTGAAACAGACAGTTTGTTGCTAACGCTGTATGATAATGGTCAAGTGGATGGCGATACGGTGACGGTTCTAATGAACGGCAATATTATTTTTTCAAAAGTGGGTCTTACTACAAAGGCAAATAGCAAAACTATTTACATTGCGTCCAATATGGATTCTGTAAAACTTGTGATGTATGCCGAAAGCCTTGGCGAATTACCACCTAATACAGGCCTGATGGTTGTGACTGATGGTGAAAAAAGATACGATGTTCGCTTTAGTGCTGATTTGAAAACAAATTCCGGGATTGTATTTCGGAGAAAAAGAAAAGAATGAATAATTCCCTATTGGTACCTCACATCACGTAGAATAATAATAGTCAATCGTTATCTTTTTTGGTATCGGAAAGTGGCCCCGATTTTATATTTTCTGCGTTCCATTTTTATTCTCCTTCCACAACAGATGGTTAGCCACAGCCCTTATCTGTGCAAAGCTATATGCATTATTCAGCATCGTTCGTATTTCACTGTGTTTTTTATCAGTGTTAGAAATGAGGTATTCGGAAACTATTTTTACAGTGGTTTCGTCAGCAAACGCATCAACTTTTATTTCACCTGTTTTAATAAATTCAGTAAGATGCCCTTCTATAGTACTTGCCGCAAGGATTCTTTCTTTGGCTATGGTATCGATATCTTTTCCTTCTTTATACAACTGTAACGAGATAAGCGCAGAAGGGATCTTCTTATTAGCTTTTTCCGCTGTTGGCTCTTTCCGTTGCCGTTTTGGATTGACTGATTTTAGTTCAATATTGGTTTCAAGATGGTGTTTAGTGCAGTAATCCTGAACTATTTCCAGAATTTCACCGCCATATTTTTCTGCTTTGGCTTTGCCAAACCCACTTATTAGCTGAAGGTGCTGTGTTGTTCTGGGGAGATAAGTTGCTATTTCTTTCAGACTGTTATTGTTGGCAACAAGATAAATAGGAAGGTCCTGTTCGTTGCAGGTTTTGTCTCGCCAGTTTTTTAAATCAAAAAATAATCCTGCGTTTGGAATATCAAAAGCTGGCGTTAGTTTTTTATTGGCGGCATAGCTGCTGATATGTATTCGGGGAATGCTGAGGTTGAGTTTATGTTTTAAATACTCCGTAATGCTAAACGGCGCACTGCAGTATTGCATGCTGTGTATTGTTTTTATTAAGGCGGTCATGGTTTCAAGAAGAGCTTCATCAACTGCTGTTGCTGTTTCCCGATGCTCCGTAATAAGCGGGTGTTGCTGCAATTTCTGCTTTATATTTTCAAGTGAGGGTAAGAAATATGCTGCCGCTGCCTGTATTCTTTTTTGCAGTTGTTCATTGTTTTCAATCACAGGTTTATCCCTCATCAATAGTTTCACCTGCGATAAAAATTTTTCGGCAGTAGATTTGTGTTTCCTTATCTCTTCCAGATACTGCACCGTCCATTCGGCAGCGTTGTCGTTGAGTTTGTTTTTATTGTTTTCTACGGCATTTTTTAAAATAACAAAGTTTTTTTCTGCTTCTTCCAGTAAGAATATTTCGCTCAGTACCAGCAAGGTAAATGACTGCCTTGCACCCTGAAACCTTTCAGCCAATGACCCCTTTGGCGCCAACGCACGCTGACCTTCCACCACTTTTTGATTACTATGGATCGCAAAGGGTGGAATCTTTGACAACAGCACAATCCCCTCAAGTGACGTGCAGCGGCTCAGCGCTACGTACACCTGTCCACTGCTGAAAGAAGAAGCAGCATCGATCATTACCTTTTCAAAAGTAAGCCCCTGGCTTTTGTGAATAGTAATGGCCCAAGCCATCCGTAATGGATACTGGATAAACCTGCCTAATATCTTTTGTTCTAATTTTTCATCTGATCGGTTGAGAGTATATTTCGTATTCTCCCATGTTTCTTCAAATACCTCAATTTCATCACCGTCGCAGTTTACTGTTATCTTATCAGTACTGACAGAAGACACAGTGCCGATCTTTCCGTTAAAATATTTTTTTGTAACCGGATCATTTTTAATGAACATCACTTGCATGCCTTCTTTCAGGATCAACTCAGCTTCGGCCGGATAAAGATTTTCGGGAAATTCGTCTTCTATTCTTGCTTTATAAATGAATGAGGGAGTATCCAGTTTATTCCGTTTTGCAAAATTGATACTATCTGCCTGGTTGTTGTGGGAAGTGAGCGTAATGTATTTATCCTCTATGGCCGGCTGAAAATCTGGAATGAAACGAAGGTTCAATGCATCAAAGTCTTCTTTCTCCATGAGATTATTGCGTACTTTATTCAGGAGAGATACAAAACTTTCTTCTTTCTGGCGGTAGATTTTGTTTAGTTCCATCAGCAGCGGCATTTGTTCTTTTACCGCTTTGCTGTCAAAGAAAAATGGAGACTCATAATAATTTGCCAGTAATTCGTCCCACTCATTTCTTGTGACAACTGGAGGCAACTGATATAGATCCCCGATAAACAGTACCTGTATTCCACCAAACGGGGCCGAGTGATTTCTCCTTACGCTTCTTAAAATGGCATCAATGGCATCCAGCACATCGCATCGGACCATGCTGATCTCATCTATTACCAACAATTCTATCTTGCGGAGCAACTGTATCCGCTGCTTTTGATAACGGATTTTGCTCAGGAATTCCTGTCTATTATTATCTGTCGGTAAAAAAGGATGAAATGGCAATTGAAACAGACTATGCAGTGTAACACCACCTGCATTGATGGCCGCTACGCCTGTTGGCGCTGCCACTACCATGTTTTTGGATGAATGTTCAACCAGGTACTTTAAAAAAGTGGTTTTCCCGGTGCCAGCTTTGCCTGTAAGAAAAACACTTTCATTCGTTTCGGTTATAAATCGGTAAGCCAGGTCAAATATTTCATTTTTTTCTACACTCGCCATAATAATGTTTTTCGCAACACGTTGCTGGATTCTTGACCGTTTCTTTTTGATCTTAGGTTAACACTCTATGATCTATAAATTAGTACTGTGTTTTGAAGAATTGTGTTTTCAAAATTACTAATTATGTCAGTGTTTTTATACCTGTGTCTTGCACGAGAAAATATGTTTAAATACCTGTTATTGAAATACTAGAGATGTTTAGAGTTAATGGGGTTGCAGACATGTAGGAGAAATAAAGATATATCGAAACGTACGACCAAAATAAACTTCATGCTTTTATGTGTGACATTTTAGCTTTAATAAGAGATAGAAAGTAGCTGATGCCCGAATTTGTAACTGTTTTATTTAATTACGCTTGAATTGCTGATGTCAAAAAATTTGTATCGGGAAGTAACCGCTGTTTTTCTTCTATGCTTTAAGTATGCATTAAAGAGTTATTACCCTGTTTTTCTGTGAATTAGGGCTTGGAATAAGTCAAATGGGATGTATTTAAATTCATTCTATCTGGCAGTGCTTGCTTTGGAGATGTTCAATAACATGACAATTATATTTTCATTTGGGATAGAAATCGCATGAGCTTGCTTTAAAGGCCGAAGAGCTAGGTAATTCGAACGATATCATAGAGTCTGTTGAAAATACGGATGGACATTTCTTATAATAGCATACAAATTTGGCTATACCAGATATACAGATATTAGCCATTATGACTACAATGACAGATGTACTAAACATTACCTTTAGATTGTAGGGGATAAGCCCTATCTGAAAGGCGGGCATTTAATGGGGCATCCAAATGTGGCGGAAAATACTTACCTTGAATATCCTGTTGTGTCTAAACA
>JANMMA010000161.1:0-13119 GCA_031372815.1 Sphingobacteriales bacterium | reverse complement strand
CACAAAATAGAAAATTTCCCCGATAAATGCTGTTAAATAGGTTTTCTTTTTCTGAATTTTTAAGCAGGCTGCAGGCAACATACCTTTGCGCTATCAGCACCAGCTACTTATATGGTTTCCACCTTTATCAACTATAAAAATTCGCGCGTTCACTACCGTAAATCCGGTTCCGGTAGCAAGCTGGCCATTTGTTTTCATGGATTCGGGACCTTTGCGCAAACATTCGATTGGATCGCCGAACACGTACCCGACCATTGTTTTATCGCTTTTGACCTGCCTTTTCATGGACTCACTGAATGGAACGAAAAGGAGGTAAAGGTCGATGGGCTTATTGATATGCTCGACCATTGCCCTGAAATAAAAGGCCGCCCTTTTTCGCTGGTGGGTTACAGCATGGGCGGACGCATTTCGCTAAGCATTCTCCAACACATCCCCGACAGGATAACCCGGTTACTGCTACTCGCCCCCGACGGCCTCCATATGAACGCCTGGTACTGGTTTGCAACTCAAACGAGGATAGGGAACAAGGTATTTTACCAGGCCATGCACAAACCCGACCGTTTTGTAAAGCTCGTCAGGAAATCGGCCCGGTGGCATATGGTCAGCGAGGGTGTTATGAAGTTCATTGATCGGTATCTGGATGATAAAATCGTCAGGACACATGTATACGATGTATGGACCGCTTTCAGGAATTTTCGGCCAGACCTTAAAAAAATCGCACTGGAAATAAAGCAAAGAAATATTCCTGTTACCCTGGTATATGGGAAATTCGATAATGTTATTCCTTTCAAACCGGGACAAAACTTTGCCAATCTTTTGGGTCCCATCTGCAGGCTAACCGTACTGGAATGCGGACACCAGGTACTGCATATCAGGAATGCTCAATACATTGCAGATTCATTTCTTTCTGCTTGACTTTCCTAACAGCCATATATTTTATTGCCATTATCCTGATCACAGGATATGCCTTTTTACTGAACCATTATCATAAACTGTTCAACGCCATACCAAACCATGAACCTGCCCATCCAGTCGCCGAAATGGTTTCAGTGGTCATACCTGCGCGGAATGAAGAAAAAAATATCGGCCATTGCATCGATGCAATAATGCAGCAGGACTACCCATTGATGTTCAGGGAGATTGTGGTGGCAGATGACCAGTCTTCCGACAATACTTCAGCCATCGCACAGTCAAAAGGGGCAGTATTGGTAAAGTTAAATGAGCTTCCGCCCGGCACTGTTGCCTATAAAAAAGCTGCGCTTTCCGCAGCAATTGCGGCTTCTCATGGTGAGCTGATCATAACATCGGATGCAGACTGTAACGCACCTGCATCATGGATAACTACCATGGTTTCCGTGAAACAGAACACCAACGCCGTGTTGGTAGCGGGGCCCGTAAGGATGAAGTATAACACCACGGTGCTGTCTAAATTTCAATCGCTGGACTTCGCCATTTTACAGGGTATTACCGCAGCATCAGTTCACCACGGTTTTCATTTTATGGGCAATGGTGCAAACATGGCCTATACTAAAGACGCATTCAATAAGGTGAATGGATTTTCAGGGATAGATGATATTGCTTCCGGAGATGATATGCTCCTCATGTACAAAATAGGCCGGCAGTACCCGGGACAAATTGCCTATGCTTTTTCACAAGCCGCAATGGTAGAAACAAATCCTGAACCCGACCTGAAAAGCTTTTTGTGGCAGCGCATCCGGTGGGCCAGCAAAGCGAGAAAGTTTGAAGATAAAAGCATTTTTAAAGTGCTACTATTGGTTTACGCCATGAATGTTGTTCTGTTGTTGCTCATTTGTATAGCATTCTTCGGGGTACCACAATTGGCCATCTGCGTTGGACTGATATTGTACAAGACCATTGTGGAATGGCGATTTGTAAAAAGCGTACTTCGATTTTTTCAGCTCGGACAGTTAATGAAATGGTTTATCTTTTTTCAGCCTTTTCACATAATGTATACCGTTGTATCCGGATTGTTCGGACAAGCCGGATCGTACCCATGGAAAGGCAGGCAAGTGAAATGATTAGTATATTACAACATGGCCCTACCGTCCAACAGCCTTACACAAACTGCCCTTAAAAAACTGAACAGGAACAGACTGGCCATTGGCGGATTGATATGCATTCTATTAAGTCTGTTCGTCGCCATATTTGCTTATTGGCTCGCTCCTGACCCCACACCTAACGCCAACCGTATGATCCTGGAGATCAGCGGACATTCCCCTGGCTTCACCATGCAATTTCTAAAACTCAAAAAAGATAACATCATCAAGACGGGTGTTTTGGATAGAACTATGTCAGGAAAAAATGATGATTATCTATATGTGCCCATCACTGGCTATGAGAAAACAGCAGACAGCATCATTGTTGCAAAATACGTAGACGAAGGGATCAGTGAACGAACAGCATATTCAGCATCATCTGCCGATAAGGAAAACTTTATCAACACAAAAACATTCTGGCTTGGCACTGATAAATACGGACGTGATATTCTCAGCAGGCTGATCGTAGGCACCAGGGTTAGTTTAAGTGTTGGCAGCATCGCGGTTATTATTTCCCTGACACTGGGAATATTATTGGGTGCTGTGGCCGGGTTTTACCGAGGCAAAACTGATGATATTATTATGTGGTTCATCAATGTGATCTGGAGCATTCCCACACTACTGCTTGTATTTGCCATCACACTGGTACTTGGAAAAGGTTTTTGGCAGGTATTCATTGCCGTTGGACTTACCTTGTGGGTAAGCGTAGCCAGGATGATCAGGGGACAAGTATTTAGCATCCGCGAACTCGAATACATAGAAGCAACCCGCGCACTGGGATATTCTGATTTCAGAACCATCACCAGGCACGTACTTCCAAATGTTATGGGACCTGTGCTCGTTATGGGTGCTTCAAATTTTGCCACAGCTATCGTTATTGAAGCCGGACTCAGTTTTCTGGGTGTAGGGGTACAACCTCCACAGCCGAGCTGGGGACTTATGATCAAAGAAAATTACAATTTCATCATCACCAATAATCCCATGTTGGCCATTATACCCGGACTGGCGATAATGCTACTGGTGTTGTCGTTCAATCTTCTTGGGAATGGACTTCGGGATGCACTTGATGTAAGGGCTGCCTAGCCTTATTACCTCCTACCAATAATCCCAGACAGATATAAAAAATACTACCGATCTTATCGGTTTCAATGAGGTCACTCAAAAAAATCAACACGCCAATCATACTAAGAAGGGCAGTGACAAGTAGCATCAGACCTTTTTCAAATGTATTGGTGCTTTGATGGTAAATGCGTTGAGCCATCATTAACATGGCAAGGTATAACGTCGTGAATAATACGAGTCCCGGAATACCCTGCTCTGTCAACAACAGCAAAAAATAATTATGCACTGTTGAGTGCTCATCATTGCTGCTAACATAGGTAGTAAAAGCGCTGACTGTGAAAGGCTTGTATTCGAAATAGAAAGTGTTGGGGCCATAACCGGTTAGTAATTTCTCTTTACTCATCCTAAATGCTGCGATCCACCGATAAACCCTTTCTGCAGTGGACAAGTCGCGCATGGCATAAGTTGCCTCGAGGTGCTCATTGAAACTGGAATGGTAAACTGTTTTTTCATAAACAGGGCGATAGTTCAGGTAACGGTTACCGGTAACAAAAAAGATGAAAAACCCGATGATCAATACTGCAACACCAACAAATAACCAGGACAGTCTATTTTTGATCATTGCAGACATCGTGATTAACGCTACAGCAAAGGCTAACCAGGATCCCCTGGCATAAGAAAAAAACAAAGCCACTGTCAGGAAAATTGTAATAAGCAGCCATATCCTCTTGCTTTTTTCAGCATTTCTGTACAGCGCATAACTCACGGGCAAGACACATACCAGTAACGCGGCATAGTTAACATGATTTCGAAAGACGGGCCTCGCCATATCGTTGACCTGTTCAAAACTAAACCCGGTAAGAGCGTGCCTGGCAACGATAAATGCTGCTACTGCCGACATCGGAATGACAAGGCATTTAGCTGCCCTGATAATGGATTTTTCATCGGCCAAAAAAAACACCGTTCCAGTAAAAAACGGAATGATGTACCATACCTTAGCCAAAAAATATTTTATGGAAAATAGAGGATGTGTTGAATTTAAAATGGTGATCAGGGTCCAGCATAATCCTGCAGTTAAAAGAATGGTCAACTGATGGCTCATCAGATTTTTAAAGAAACCAGGTCTGGCAATAATGATCAGCGGCAAAATGGCTGTTAGCAGCCACATAATAAATTCATCGGGAATGTCTGTTCCAAGTTTTGGCGTAATCATCACTTCAAAAGAAACGGGAATGGTAAAAATCAGTGCATAGAAAAGTAATTTTGGAAACTGCATTCCGAAAACTAATACCAGCAGTGCGGGAACAATGAGCATGATGGTGTACTGCTCGGTTACTAATGCCATTACCACGGATATTAATGACAGTAACAGTATGGTTTTGAATCCTTCAAGAGGTAAATATGCATTCCCTTTGTTCATGAGTGTTTTCTTGCCTGTAAAAGCGAAAACCATAATGCCGCACTAAAAAGGGCTATTAAAAAGCTGACCAACACATTAAGTAATATGGATGGCTTGTCGGCAATAGGTGAAGGTTCAGCTTTTTCAAGAATGAATAACGAGGGTGGAGGATTGAGCTGTGCAATCCGGTATTCCGCCATTCGGTTCCTGAGTATGGCTGCTTCAGGGTTGAAGGCTTTCATTTCCAGAGAGTCGGATGTTGTTTTCATGTTTTCCGTCTTCAGGGACAATTCCATCGACATCCTGCTGATCGATTGCGCATAAAAAGAGGTAAACATTTTTTCTCCAACGTCTTTCGTTTTGGAAACAATGGCGTTGGCCATTTGCGCTGCTAATTCGGCATCTTTATCCCAGACCCTGATTCTTATCTCTCCGTATTCTGTCTTTGTCAGTTCAATATTCTTTTGAAATTTCTTATAGGTTTTCATGCGGCCCGAAATCGTATTATCCAGGTCATAATGGCTGATAAGTTTGAAACTATCTGCAACAGCGTTTAATACTTCTTTGGAACGCATGGTGGCATACAGCCTGTCAAGGTCTTCTGAATTACCGTATGCAGAGTATAATTCCTGTATGTTTTCACTGAACAGTCTCTGATTATCCATCATTTTGGAATTTGCTGGAAGTACTGATGCCTGGGACATATATTCTTTAGGCAGTAGCAGGCTAACCAACAACGCAAGGATACTCACAGAACCAACCCATAAAATGATTTTATTTCTGTACTGTCGGAGTGGTGGCAAAACGGAAGAGGTGTCGGTCATGCAGCGATTTTATTAAAATTAATCATTTAAGAACCATGAACAGGGCGAGTGCAAACAATGAATAGAAGAGTATATCACGTGCTGTTATCCCAATTCCTGTTCTAGACGCTGAAACAATGTATACCGCCAGGGCAAAGCCTGTTTGGGTTCCCACAGCAACCCAGGCCGCGCCGTGTGCGCCATAACGTGGAATCAGGATAAGGTTGGCAAGAATATTAACGACAGCAAACACCCCACTGATTTTTAAAAAAACATGGATGTGGCCGATAGCCGTTAATATCGTTCCGAAAATGTGGATGATACTCATCGGTACCAGGCAGAGTAATAAAATCCGGATCATATCAGCAGTTTTGGGATCCCTGCCATGGTAGAGCCAATTGTTGATAAAACCTGCATGCATCCAGGCAATAGTGGCCACGGTGATGCCTGAAAATATTAATAAATGGCGGCAGGCATTCAGGATAGGTTTCAGTGAAGCCTCATTAGGCCAGTTCCGGGAAATGTAGGGAAGCAGGAAACTCGCCACCAGGTAGCCGCCCATATTAACGGCGTCGAGTAACCGAAATCCCGAGGCATAAATGCCTGCTTCATACGCACCTCCTTTGAGCAGCCGCTCAAGCAGGAACCCATCGGCCCTTCCAATGGAAGCCATAAAAAAGATGTTGAGTGCAAAGGGAAGGCTCGACCTGAGCAGGCGAGGTTCAAAATGCTTAAAAGGCGAAACGATGATGGTGTTGATCTCGTTGAAAAGGAAAACAACACCAAGTGCGATGGTCAGCAATAGACCGGCGATCTGTATCACCACAAAAAGGTCGATAGTAATACTTCCGCTTAGTCCCGGAAATAATAGTATAAGTCCGGTAGAAAGGATCACAAAAAGTTTGTCAGTTATGGATAACCATGCATCTTTTGAGTACTGTTGTGATGCCGATAAGTATGATCTTAGCAGGAGCGAAAAACTGGTAAGTACCTGCATAAGTACCAGCATCCACAACAGCTTTCCTGTCATTGCACCGGAGAGATAAGCGACCATGAAAACCACGATCGTGTAGAAAAAGCCCAGTAAAAGTTTTATACTGAATCCCTGGGAAAACAGCACACGCCCTTTGCCATGTTCCGCTGCCACTGTCCGGTTAAAATAAGGCGTTATGCCCAGGTCGAGCATGAAGTTCAATACAATGCTCAGGCTGAGCAATGCGAAATAACTGCCATAGGCAGCATAGCCGGTTATGTTTTGAACCTGCCTGTCGATCCCGAATATCCAGATGGGTTTTACGATCAGGTTCAGCAGGAGCAGGAGGGCCAGCGAATGGACAAAACTTCTTGATTCCGTAATAAATTTCATGAAGGATTCATGACGATGATTTGGGATACAGGGGTTTGATTTCTAAACACCGGCGCTCATGGGACAGGCGTTTGATTTCTAAACTTCAGGGCTCATTTGCCGATCTGATTGTATTATTTAATGTTGTTTCTAAGACTGCAGAATCCTTGTAACCTGCACGTTTCTATTGAAACTTTCGTCCAGCGAAATGAATGTTTCGGTACGTTCAATACCCTTTATCTTCTGCAGACTATCGTGCAATACGAACCTTAGCTGGTTGATGTCTTTGGCCACTACTTCAAGGAACATACTATAGTTCCCTGTGGTATAGTTAAGCCTGATGATCTCCGGTATTTTCTTCAATTCCTCTGCTACAATATCATAAAGCGAACTTTTTTCAAGGAAAATCCCAACAAAAGCGGTGATATCATATCCCAGAAGTTTGAGATCAACATTGAGTTTTGTACCTTTAACCACGCCCAGTTCCTGGAGTTTCTTAATCCTTACATGGATAGTGCCTCCTGATACAAACAGTTGTTTGCCGAGGTCTGCGTAGGAAATTCCTGCATCTTCCATCATGGCATGAATGATCTGAAGGTCTAATTTGTCCAAATTAAATTTAGTAGCCATTTACTGATTCAATTTTAATATTATCTATTGATAAGGCTAATATATTGGATATTTTCTGTTTTTTCAAAATTTTTGTTGAAATATTTGTAATGAAATAGCCATTTTACCTTAATATTGCATCCGCAAGTTCTTATTACACTGTGGGGTGATGAAACTTTGGCAGACATACCCTCTTGTCTCGGGGGTGAAGACCAACGGATAAACACTGCATAACGCCGATTCTGTCTGCAGCAGAACCGACTAGGGTTGACCACTCAAGCGGCCGGATTTGCAATCCGACACGGTGTGCAGATGCTAACGTCTTCGTGGAGGTTCGAATCCTCCCCCTACAGCAATATTAAACCCCTTCGTTTAACGAAGGGGTTTAATGTGTTAATGCGGTAATGTGATCGATGTGAATGGATTGTTCTCCTGTTTTCTGACCAATTTGGCCCTAACGATGGAAATTGTTTTATTTTCGCGACCGAATAACGATAGCTTAACACTAAAGGCTTAAGAATATGCAGGAAATTTATCAAAAAGTCAGGGAACTCATTGGAGAGAAAAAAGGCCTTCGGCCAGACGAGATCTTCATGACCAATTCTTTTGAAGAACTGGACATGGATTCCCTGGACTCCGTTGAGCTGATCAGCGAACTTGAGGACCATTTCAAAGTATCTATTCCCAACCAGGAACTGTTGAAAATCAAAACCGTTAAAGAAGCTGTTGAAAGCCTTGAAAAACTGGTGAATAGTAAATAACAAATATGCAGGGAAGACGCGTAGTGATAACCGGAATGGGGATAATATCGGCGGTTGGCAAAACTGTTGATGAAGTATGGGATAATATCAGCCATGGACGTTCCGGTATTGCGCCGCTTACCATGATAGACACAGAGAAAGTTCGTATTTCGAATGGCGCGGAAGTGAAGGATTATAATCCTGCAGACCATTTTGAAAAAAAGGAACTGGATATGCTTGACCGCTTTGCCCAGTTCTGCCTCTATCCCGCGCGGCAGGCAGTGAAGCAATCCGGGCTGGAATTTACGCCCGAAATGAAAGCAAGGACAGCTGTGATTACAGGCACAAGTATCGGAGGCGAAAGCACCCACGATAAAACGTTATCTGACCTTTACCTTGAAAAAAAAGGCAGGGCACATCCATTTACCATTCCGATGATCATGCCCAACGCCGGTGCAAGCCAGATATCTATGGCCATGGGGTTTACCGGCCCGGCCTATACCATTTCAACAGCCTGTGCGTCTTCTAATCACGCTATCGGCAACGCCTTTTGGCTGGTTAGGAGTGGTGTCTGCGATTACGCGGTAGCAGGTGGCAGTGAAACGCCGTTTTCATTTGGCTTCATGAAGGCCTGGGAAGCGATTCGCGTAGTTGCCCAGGATACCTGCCGTCCCTTTTCAAAGAACAGGCAGGGAATGATTTTGGGTGAAGGCGGCGCTATGTTAGTCCTGGAAACACTAGAATCCGCGCAGGCCCGGGGTGCAACTATTTACGCCGAGATTGCAGGCTTTGGCATGACCTCTGATGCCGGGCATATCACCAAGCCATCGCAGCTTGGCGCTGAAGAAGCCATGAGGCTTGCACTTAAGGATGCAGGTATACGTCCCGAAGAAATTGATTATATAAATGCCCACGGTACCGGAACCATAGCAAATGATTCGATGGAATCTGCTGCGATCAAGACAGTATTCGGCGACCATACTCCCAATATCGGCATAAGTTCTACGAAGTCCATGCACGGCCATGCCCTTGGCGGTACCAGTGCACTGGAAGCAGTAGTCACCGTGATGGCCATTCATAATGATATCCTTCCACCTACGGCAAATTTCGAAGAGGTGGATCCTGAATGCGATATCGATGTAGTACCCAATACGGCCAGGCCTAAAACTATCCATTGCGCCCTTTCTAATTCTTTCGCCTTCGGCGGATTGAATGCTGTACTGGCTATGAAAAAATGGAAAAACTGAGGTAGTTTAACAGGCCGATTCTGCTAACACTTTCTATCGTTATCATGGGTCAGAAAAAATTAGTTCGATTTGCTGAAGTAGCTGAATTCCCGAATGTTTTGCAATACCCGCAAGGCATGAAAGGCAAGTGGAAGGACCATTTCAAAAATGATCACCCCATCACCCTGGAACTGGCCTGCGGAAAAGGTGAATATACAGTCGGACTAGCCAGTCTATATCCAGAGCGAAATTTTATTGGCATGGATGTCAAAGGAAACCGTATCTGGGTAGGAGCCAAAAAAGCCCTTCAGCAACAACTCCATAATGCAGCTTTCATCAGAACGCAGATCGATAAAATAACGGACTATTTTGAACCAGGAGAGGTGGGTGAAATCTGGCTTACATTTCCAGATCCGCAGTTACGAACATCGAAAGCCAAAAAAAGGCTTACCCATCCAAAATTCCTTCGGCTTTACCAACAGATAATGCAACAAGATGGCAAAATTCATTTAAAAACCGACAGTCCACACCTATACAATTTCACGAAACTTGTCATCAGCATTCATGATCTTCCATTGATCAGCGATATGGACAATGTTTATGCACTGGACCATAGGAATCAGGACCTGGCCATTAAAACCCATTATGAAAGACTGGATATTGCGCAAAGTAACCGTATCCACTATTTGCAGTTTTCACTTGCCCCGAAAGAGCTGGAACAAACGGATAAACTGTTACAGGAGCTCTTGAAAAACACTGAACCAACCAATGAAGTATAGCAGACCATGGATTATATTGGTTGGCCGTTATTATTAATTGACCCCTAGGTCTGATACAAGGTGGCTATGTTTTATAGCCAATGTTAAACACCATCGAACAATGGGGGGAGGCTGGATGTTTCAAAACTTTACTTGAAGTATGAAGAAAGGACTTACGGAAGGCAGGGATTTTTATTATAATGAATTTGGTTATATGGTCCTTACGGCGAGTTACCATTTAGAGAATGGAAAATGTTGCGGTAATGGCTGTTTGAATTGCCCTTTTGATTACATTAACGTCCCTGAACCACGCCGTTCAGAACTTCTTCAAAAAAGGGACCATGGCAGCAAAAAAAACAAGTAAACAACCAGGTAAAAAACTCACGCCTAGGACAGGCAAACAAAGCGCGCCTGGCAAACAACCCACGCCGGGTATAAGTAATCAACCACTGCGCAAGACAGGAAAACTATACCCGCAAAAAATAACTGATCTGCCCGCACCCAGAAACAGCGAATCATTTTTCGACAGCGTGTTCCAGGTAGCGCGTCTGATTCCCAAAGGTCGCGTGACTACATATGGTGCCATTGCAGCTTATTTAGGAAGCAAGCTGTCAGCAAGGATGGTAGGTTGGGCAATGAATGCGGCGGGGTCGGCAGAGTCACCTGTACCTGCCCATCGCGTTGTTAACCGCAATGGAATGCTTTCCGGAAAACATCATTTTGCAACACCTACGTTGATGGAGGAATTATTAAGTAAAGAAAAGATCCTGGTGAAGGAAGACAAGGTAGAAGATTTCAAAAATTTGTTTTGGGATCCCACGGAACTGGATAAGAGACTTTGAAGAAATTACACAAGCAATGCTTTTGGTGGGATATGAGCGATTCAACCAAAAGTACTAACAATGATTCCAAGGGAGAAGTACATTGAACACAAAGTACAGCAATGCTTTAAACATGAATAATTGTATTCACTTTCACATTCACACATTTCTCACATTCGCACATTAGTCCATATTATAGCTGATGCTTTGCATCAGCTATAATATGGACTAATCATCAGGTATACCACCACACCGGTAACACTTACATATAGCCAGACGGGCAGCGTGATCCTGGCAATTTTTCGATGCGCCGGCCATTCTGCCACAAGACCCCTGTATGCCGTGAAGAGGATGAAAGGAAGAATGATTGCGGCGAGGAATATGTGTGTGATCAGGATAAAAAAATAAAATGACCTGTTTATTCCAATTCCGCCATAGTGCGTATCTCCAGTCAGTAGATGATGTGCGATGTAAGAAACCAGGAAAAGAACGGATAAAATCATGGCACTAACCATGAGGTTCTTATGTGTTTTATACTGCTTATTTTTTACCGCTAAGAAAGCTAACACCAGTAATACTGTAACGATCGAATTAATGATGGCATTAAACGCTGCGAAAAGGTGAACATCGAAGCCCAGGTTCACATCCAGTTTTACCCTCGATAAAATCACCACCGCAAGAAAGACTACGACAGATACGGTTAGGATAAATGCGCGTGCAAGCCTGTCATTTTTCTTTATGGTTGCAACCAGCATAGTTTGATATTGTGTATTTAAAGACAACTAACAGTAAGGAGGCCCAGCTGTTGTAAAAAGAACCTTATTTTCTAAAGAGATTTCGCTTCACCTTTTTATCCCGCTCCAGCATGAGCAATACTACATCCCTCATAAGCTGGTCAAGGTGTGCACTGTCGAGACCACTATACCATCCCCTGACCACGCGGTCTTTATCCAGCAGGAAAAATTTATCCGTATGTATGAAATTTGTGTCCACGCCATCTTGTTGCGCAATATTCGCCTTGAATTCATGCAGTGCCAGGTCATAGATCTGTTTTTTTTCACCGGTTAACATCCACCATGTATCGTGATTGATGTTATACTTATCGCCGTAAGCTTTAAGCTTCTGCGCAGAATCTCGTTTAGGGTCCACCGTTATGGATACAAACCTCACAATACTATCGGTTTTATTGAAAGCATCCTGTAGCTTTTTCATATTGCGGGTAAGGTTGGGGCAAATAGACGGACAGGATGTGAAAAAGAAATCAACGATCAGGATCTTTCCTTTCCACTCATCATTGAGGTTTACTTTCTTGCCAAACTGGTTGATCAGGGCTACTGGTGCTACTTTATGCCAGACCGTGTCCATCGTGGTTTTACCCCGATCCGTTACCTGTACAACGGTGTCATAAAAATATCGCTTGGGCATCACTACCGCATCAAGCCGGAGGTAATCAACAATATAATAACTAACCAGTGGCAGCAACACTGCTATACTGATGGCCACTAAAATTCTACGTTTCATGTGCACTAAATAAAATGTCCCCGGTTTGGCGGGGACATATGTTGTTTACATTTTTACTGTACCTGCATCACCAATTATTCAACGCCCGGCTTCTTCGCATCTGCCGGCTTTTGGACCTTTTCTGTATCATATGCATGGCCCCTCGTATTCCTAAGGTTGAGCCATGAATTTCCTTCATACAGAAACGCCGCTATAAACCATATAAAGAGCATGAGCGGAACAATGATGGTCATGATCAAATTGCGTATCTCATCACCAAGGTGCATGAACACACTCACAATATAGAATGCTTTCGCCAATGACAGGATAACGATCACGCCTTTGATAAATAGCACCAGTGCGTGACTATAATCAGGTGTCTTGTGCATAAAATAGATCACAAATCCCAATGCCAGTTCAATCATGGTGATGACGGAAAGTATGACCGTAGTGCGGATAATCTTTTTCACTGTGCTGTCGGAATCTGACGGCGCATGATGAAAAGTCACGTCCGGATATGCTGCACTGCTGCTTTGATTAGATGACATATGCTAAATTAAGAATGTTCAATTAATAGATCAGATCAGGTAAAAACAAAGAAACACAAACACCCATACCAAATCAACAAAGTGCCAGTATAAACCAGCCTTCTCAATCATCTGGTAATGTCCTTTACGGTCAAAAACACCATTGATCGCCATTACAAGCATTACAATGTTGATGATCACTCCGGAAAAAACGTGAAAGCCGTGAAAACCCGTTATGCCGAAAAAATAACCGCCGAATGCAACAGGACCGG
>JANMMA010000159.1:0-2142 GCA_031372815.1 Sphingobacteriales bacterium | reverse complement strand
TATAAGGACTATTTATGGATGATGGAAACTACTGAGCAGCTTCTCGAGCGTGCAGCCGTTGCCGTTAATGGCCACTCCGTGGCAGAAGTAGATGGAAAGCAGATCGATTTCAAAGCACCTTATAAACGCATCACCATGTATGATGCAATCAAGGAACATACCGGGCATGATATCAGTTCGATGGATGAAGATGGTATTCGGGAAGTTTGCAAAACATTGCATATACCGGTCGACAATAGTATGGGTAAGGGTAAACTGATCGATGAATTATTTTCCGAAAAATGTGAGCACCACTATGTGCAGCCAACATTTATTACGGACTATCCTGTGGAAATGAGTCCGCTTACTAAAAAGCATCGTAGTAAGGCCGGACTTGTAGAGCGCTTTGAACTTATCGCTAACGGCAAAGAAATCGCCAATGCATATACCGAATTGAATGATCCCATCGACCAGCGCGAAAGATTTGAAGAACAAAGCAAGCTGATGGAAAGAGGAGATGATGAAGCCATGTTCATCGACTATGACTTTTTGCGCGCGCTTGAATATGGGATGCCACCAACGTCGGGTATTGGGTTTGGCATTGATCGGATCTGTATGATGCTGACAAATTCTGCTTCGATCCAGGACGTATTGCTGTTTCCCATGATGAGGCCTGAAGCAGAGTAGATATATGGTTATAATGCCGCCACATCGATTACATTTCTCCCGGTAGTCTCTCTGGATCATCGATCTCGTTTAACCTGAGTCTTCTCATTGGCGGTGTGTAAGGAAGCTTTGTACGTTTTCTTACAGGGTGCATTTCATAATTAAAATGGCTCAGCACATGGTTGAGTTTCTTAAGGCATACCGTTTCTTTGCCTTGCTCAAGGTCGCGGATAAACTTCAGCCCAACTCCGGTTTTTTTAGCAAACATCGGCTGCGTTAAACGGTGTCTTTTTCGAATCTCTTTGAGCATCATTGATATTGCTGTCATTTCATGCTGTTTCTTAAATTATGTTCTACCCTTATGGTCGAGGCATTGAATTCACAGCGTTATTGTGTGTCGTCAAACCGGACCGCTTCTCATCTTTTAGCCCATTTCTCAGCTTTAATGGGTTCAATTCAGGGGCTTCGAAAAACAGGTCGTTTTTATACCAGATCGGGTATAATTTGTGGGTGTCCCTGTTTTTATACCAGATCGGGTATAAAAAGAGGCCCTTTTTTACCCCCCCCCCGAAAAGCACTTTCGACAAAGCGAAGCTAATGACCGACTTAGCCAGTATCAATAGTGGCTTCATCTGTCTAATCGGAGAAAAACAGCATAAAAAAAGGATTGACATTAGTTGTATATCAATCCCAGTACTTTAAACACATCGAACGCGACGATATTATGAAGGCAGCCTACATTTCTCAGGTTCGAAAACGGACCAATTTCAGTCTAAATGCACCCTTTATTACTTGCCCATGACTTAGATCATTGACGGTACAGTCTGAGGCCGATCGCGCTAATCATGAACATCAATCCCGATAATTCAACGCCGGCTCACGGTCGCCGAGTAGCGCCTTATACTGATAAGTTCCTTTTTTAATAACGAATTCTTTTTTCGCAGCATTAATCAACCCTGGATTGTGGAGTAATTCGATGCCCATATTGGCAAGCGCTTTTGCAGCGACCATCATCCCCTTTATTCCTATTTCTGTTCCTCCGCAGGCAACAGCCTGCCAGCTGTGTGCTGCCGTACCCGGAACCCAGGTAGCAGTGGAAAAGCCGACTGTCGGCACATTATAACTCACATCGCCAACATCGGTTGACCCCGCACCTTCGTTTTCTGCTTCCTTCAACGTTTTGGTTGTCGCTGCTTCCGACATGTCCGGGTGATTATAAGTAAAAGTCGACTGTATCTTTTTGCCAAAGGCTATTTCCTCATCCGATAAAATAACGGTTCCGGCCAAACGTAAATTTTTATACATCGCCACATTCAGGGTATCATTGAGTAAGAGGTCATGAGTACCTCCGATGATCTCGTACTTCATGGTTGTCCCTGTTCCCAAAGCAGCACCTTCGGCCGCTTTTACAACGCGGTCAAAAATACTCACCACATCTGTCTTATCAGGATTTCTCACGTAGTAATAAACTTCCGCAAAATCAGGCACCACATTAGG